>CAZKEO010000256.1:1788-3934 GCA_964551785.1 uncultured Eubacteriales bacterium
GCTTTCGGAAGGATTTTGGCTTACGAGAACTGTTGGGCTTTCGGAAGGATTTTGGCTTACGAGAACTGTTGGGCTTTCGGAAGGATTTTGGATTACGAGCATTGTTTGACTTTCGAGGGCTTGGTCAGTAGTAACCTCCGATTCAGCTAGTGGCTTAAAATCCTGTCTCGTCTTGCCGGTAGTGAGTTTTTGATCAACAAGTGGCCTGTTAGTCGCTGCTTCCATTTCCTTGGCCGTACTCCGATTGGTTTTTTGAACGCTCTTAACAGCAACAGCTAAGGCCTTGCCAAAATCCTTCTTCATGTTGCCGGGACCCTTGGGCTGATTCACCTCCTTAGCAAACAGTAGCTCTGGCTTAGGGTAAATTTGCATATTCACATTATCACCTCCTTTCACAGATTAAGATTTTATAAGCTTAATTTGTTTACTAATTTAGCAGCTTTTTTAGCATCCATAGCAGTTAAGATTTTCGCAGTTTGTTCACTTTCGAGGTTAATCAAAATACCAATTACCGTCTCCTCATCCAAATTGTCGAGAATGGCAACAGCATCCTTGGGTTTCATCTCAGCATAATATTTCGCTAATTGCTGATAACTGGTTTCCTTACTCACTGCCTCTTCTTCAGTCGCTACTTTATTTAACAAGTCTTGTTCCATTTTTTGTTGCTTCTGAGTGAGGGCATCTTTTTCACTTTTGGTGGTAGTTAATTGCTTTTGTAAGGTTTGGATTTGGGTTTTCAATTGCGATATTTCTTTTTGCAACTTATCATTGGCACTAGTTGCAGCGGTAGTGGCTGGCTTTTTAACGGGCACTGCCACTTTGGCTGGTTTTTCGCCCATGAGCTTGGCTATTGTTGGTTTAGCGTCAATTACTCCCAGCCAATCCAGAGTATAAACTGTACCAGCTAGGACAGCTAATACGCTGATTAGCAGCAAGACTCTCTTTATAAACTTCATCTCGCTATCCTCCCAGCAGCCATTTCATCAATCAATTTTTGTTCCTCCCGCAATACCTCTAAGCGGTATTCTGTATAATGGCGCTCTTTTAGTTTTTCTAGGATCTTACGGGCTTTAACGATTTCTAATAATTTTGCTCGAGCTTCTTCCACGGCCTGTCGGTATTGTTCAACAATTAATAGTTGCTGTTCAATTTGATTTTTTACCACCAACACATAGTTTTGACTACTAGTAAGTTCGGGTACATCTAAATGGCCGGTCTGTAGTTGCCTAATCCTCACAAATAACTGCTCTTGTCTAATAAGATAGCTGTTTAATACTTCCTTACTCGCTTCATAGCTGGCTATCATTTGATGTAAAACTTGTTTCTGTTGATCTTCCTGACGACAACGCACATCTAAGCTGGTTTGCAGTCTAAACGTAAAAGCTTTCACCGCTAGCCCCCCTTACTTAAATAGCCGTCAGTAATTCTTTAAGCATTTGATAAGATTGTTCCAAAGTTTCACTTTCCTCAATCTCTTGGCATAAAAACTGGTTAGTTTGATCGATCATTTTTAAGGCAAAATCTATTTTCGGGTTGCTACCATGGCTATAAGCTCCGATATCAACTAAGTCTTTGGCATCCTTATAAGTTGCTAGAATACTTCTGAGTTCTCCTGCTAACTTTCTATGTTCTGTATCTACAATCTCATTCATGACCCGACTGATGCTTTGGAGGACATCTATGGCCGGAAAGTGGTTCTGGGCTGCCAAATCTCTGGATAGCACGATGTGTCCATCTAGAATGCCTCGTACTGCGTCAGCAATAGGTTCATTATTGTCATCACCATCAACTAGTACGGTATAAAGTCCTGTGATGGTACCGATATCTGAGGTGCCAGACCTTTCTAAGAGCTTAGGCAAGAGGGCAAAAACCGAGGGAGTATAACCCCGGGTAGCAGGTGGTTCTCCAACTGCCAGTCCTACTTCACGCTGAGCCATTGCAAAGCGGGTAACAGAGTCCATCATCAGCATGACATCCTTGCCTTGGTCCCGAAAGTATTCCGCTATTGCTGTTGCCACCATAGCAGCTTTTAACCTTACTAATGCTGGTTGGTCAGAGGTTGCTACCACAACTACAGAACGTCGCAAGCCTTCAGGACCTAGATCCTTTTCGATAAACTCCCGTACTTCCCGTCCTCTTTCTCCAA
>CAZKEO010000257.1:0-3928 GCA_964551785.1 uncultured Eubacteriales bacterium
AGTAACCATCCAACAATAACAAGCGTCAAAAGGAGGCGGAAACCTTGAATACCAACCAGTTGCCCCGTGAAAAGACAACCTTTGTAATGATCACAGTACTTTCTTTAAGCATGGTGTTTGGCGGTTTGAGCTTTGCCCAGAATGCAGCAAATCCTGTTCGGGAGCTTAGCATAGATAAAAGTATCGAATTGGCCTTGGCCAATAACTCTCAGCTCAAGCTAGCCCAGCTAGGTGTAGAAAAAACCGAGATTTCTTATAAGAAGGCGAAAGTGATGGCTCGTGATGAGAATATCTCAGGTCCCAAAGGCACTATCGCAGAAGGGCTCCAGAAGAGATTTGATCCACGTAATGCCGAGGGTCAATATAATATCGCCAAAAAAACCTTGGAAGTAACGGAAAAAAATACCAAGCTCTTAGTAAAGCAGGCCTATTATGAAGTATTGAAGAAAGCTAAATTATTAGAAGTTAAGCAGCTTAGTCTCCAACGTGCCAATGAACAGTTACGGTTAGCTCAAGCCAACTTTAAGGCTGGGCGTTTTGCCAAAGTAGAGGTTACAGCTGCCGAAACCTTGGCTACCCGGGCGCAGGCGGAAATCAGTACTTATGAAACCCAGTATAAGGTTGCAGTAATGAAGTTTAACAAAATCATTGGACTAGATGTTGAAACTCCCCTCAAACTGACCGAAAAGTTAACCTATGTCCCTATGGATAAAATCGATTTAGAAAAAAGCACTGCAGATGCCTTGGCTAACTCGGTCGAAACTTATGCGGAGCGGGAGAAAAAGGCTATTAATGATGCCTTGTTTGAAGTGCAAAAGAGTTACTATACTTCTAATGTGTATTCTTTCCAGGAACAACAGGTTGAGAACAAAAAAGCTGAACTTCGCGTCAAAGATGTAGAAATTGATATGCGGATTGCTGTTAAGCAAGCGTATCTAAATCTGCGCTCTGCCGAAGACCAGATTAAGATGTTGAGTAAGTCGATGGAAAAGCAAAAAGAGGCTGTCCGCATCACCACCTTGAAGTATAAAGTAGGTTTAGCAACTAATGCCGATCTCCTTGATGGCAATGTAGCTCTCGATGAAATCGCTGAGCAATATGCTAGCGCGGTATTCAACTATAATGTCGCTAAAACACAGTTTGAAAACGGTCTCTTTACAATCAGCCCATGACAGAAGAAAAATCAAAACGAGCAAGCATTCTGGAGGCGGCTGCGGTAGTTTTTGCTAAACACGGCTTTCATAATGCTAAAGTAGAAGAGATTGCATCTGAAGCAGGTGTCGGCAAAGGTACAGTCTACGAATACTTTACCAGTAAACAGCAGCTTTTTCAGGAACTATACATTCACGGAACTGAGCAATTGCTACAAGAAATAGTTGAAGAGACCGCCAAGTGCCTAGATGCCAGTAGTAAACTTCGGAAGATTGCGCTCTTGCACTGTCACCACATTTTACACTCTCGTGACTTAACCAGAATCACGATGGATGGTTATGGTCAATTGGACAGGAATTTTCGACAGTGCATGTTCCAACATCAGGTTCACAAGGTGGCCCTCATCAAGCAGATAATCGAAGAAGGGCTAAAAGCGGGGGAATTCCGATCCGACCTGAGCAGTCGTACGGCAGCACTAGCTTACTCAGGTGCAATGGGTACCATTTTTCATCTCGCTGTCTTTGAAGAGCAGATCGACGAGTCTAGCTTGACAGCACAAGTTGTGGACATCGTTGAGGTTATTTTCCAGGGCATTCTGGCCTAAGCGGAGATGCCCTGTTGGAGGATATTGGGGGTAGGGATGTTGCGAAGAATCCAAGTTTTAGTAATTATATTTTCCTTAATAATCGGGCCTACTGTAGCTCAGGCCAAGAGTTTTAGTGATACATATGGTTATTGGGCAGAGAAAGAAATATTGCGACTAGCTAACCTCGGACTTAGTGACGGCTACCAAGGGAAGTTTCTACCGAAAGGTCAAGTGACCAGGGCCGAGTTCGCCAAAATGGCCGTGACTGCGCTTGGGTTAGAGCAGCAGGCTAAGGTAGTAGCTAAAGCCAAAGGTCCTTTTAAGGACTTACCAGTATCCCACTGGGGTAACGGCTACGTCTTAGTCGCCTATGAAAACAAGATCCTGACTGGTTATCCAAATCAGACCGTCCGGCCGGATGCTCCTATTAGCAGAGTGGAAATTGCCGCTCTGTTAGTTCGCGCCCTCCAAGCCCAGCAAGGAGAGTTTGCAAAGCAAACGGTGAGCGAATTCCCGCCCCTGCCCTTTGCTGATGCCGAGACTATTCCAGTTTGGGCTAGGAAAACCCTGGCAGAGGCAGTTCAGCGCGGGTTAATTTCCGGGTATGAAGATAAAACCTTCCGTCCCAACCAATTGGCGGCACGGGGGGAAGCGGTTACACTTCTGAGCAGATTGTTAGGCCAATTGGGAGCACAAACAAGTTATCAAGGTTTTATCAGCAAGCTTAACCAAGCAGGCAGAACTTTGAATCTCCAAATAGCTGAACAGAATATTGAACTCACGCTGGCACCTGATGCCATTTTCTATCAGGACAAGGTGAAAGTAAGCTGGTCAAACATTAAGCAGGACAGTGAGGTTAGCGTAATTCTGAATCCGGAGGGGAAAATTGTCTTCTTGGAAGTTATATCTGCTCCGCTTACGGATATTGTCCATACCCAACAGCTGCAGCTTAAAATCGGTAAAGCAACCGTACCAAACCCTTTTCAACTCCAGAGTAATTCACACGTATTAGCGGAGACCATAGAACCAGCTGCTCAGGAAAAACCAGAAACCAGCCTAGCACTGACAAAGCAGGAAATGAAAGTAGATCAGTTTACTAAGACAACAGGAGCTAGTGGTGAAGGTCAGCTGATCGCGATTATAGACACTGGGGTTGATCCGGCTCATCCTGATTTATTTGCTACAGGTTCTGGCAAGAAGAAAATCACCGAGTGGGTAGATTTTACCTCAGAAGGCAAAATTAACACGACTACTATAGCCGAAATAAGTAATGATACTATAGAAATAGAGGGAAAGATCCTCCGACTACCTGCGGGAATTTCCAAAAGTGGGAACGCCCATTATGGCTTTTGGCGAGAAGCAGAAATTAAGGCTGAGTCTGGAACAGGCCTAGATCTTAATGACAATGGTAAGCTTACTGATGTCTTTAGCGTAGTAGCCTTTGACCAAGCTCAGTCTGGAGTCTATGACACTATTATCGTTGATACCGACCAAGATGGGGATTTGCGCGAGGAAAACGCCCTGAGGGTTTTTAATACGACTAAACAGGCTGGCAGGTTTACTAGTCCTACTGATGGAAAGCGCTTTGGCTTTCTGCTGGCCCAAATTAAAGCAGACGGCACAGAACTAAAACTCGGGTTTGACAGCAATGGTCATGGAACCCATGTAGCGGGAATAGCTGCTGCTAGTGGGCAGATTAACGGTGTAGCACCAGGGGCACAACTGATGGTCCTCAAAGCAGTTGATGGAACTGGTCAAGCTAATTGGACCACAATAGCCGAAGCAGTGAACTACGCAGCTAATCACGGAGCTAAAATTGTCAACCTTAGTCTAGGTTTACCTTCGACAGAATCTGCTGGGAACAACGGAGCCAACCGTTTGCTCCAGCATCTTATGGAGACCAAAGGAGTAATTTTTGTGGTTGCGGGGGGCAATTCCGGCCCAGGTCTTACTACCATCAATACACCTGCCGACACGGATGGAATTATTAGTGTCGGTGCCTATATCTCACCTGCAATGTGGAAACAAGACTACGGGCTTGAGGTTGCCAAAGAGTCCTTGTGGCTTTTTAGCTCGATGGGCCCGCGTTTTGATGGGGCCATGTTCCCGCAAATCGTGGCACCGGGCAGTGCAGTTTCGACAGCTCCTTGGGGAAACTATCTCTTAGCTGAAGGGACTAGTATGGCTACT
>CAZKEO010000258.1:0-3924 GCA_964551785.1 uncultured Eubacteriales bacterium
ACTCTGGCTGACTATGGAATAACAGGGGACCGCTCCGAACAATATCCTGGCATCTGGGTCCAAGATGAGAAAATTGCCGCAATCGGAATCGGGGTAGATAAGTGGGTCTCATATCACGGTTTTGCCCTCAATATTAACACTAATCTACGAAATTATGAGCTGATTACCTCGTGTGAACTTACCGGTAAAGGCGTTACTTCCATGGAAAAAAGCTTAGGTCATCCGCTCTCCGTGGAAGAGGTCAGTGAGCATTTAATCCGCCATTTTTTAGAGGTATTTAAGTTGGAAACTAAGTAAGCTAAAATTTACAAAATTTCTGTGGACAAATTTGTATATTAATTCGCTCAGGTTGACATAAATATAGTAGTAATTATATAATGAAATATAGATTGCTTGAAATACTTCTACGAGAGGGGGGCTAGTGGTGCCGGAAGTCAAAAGAATAATGATTAGCCTTCCTGATACCTTACTTACAGAAGTAGATACCATAGTAGCAATGGAAAAATTGAACCGCAGTGAATTCATTCGTGAAGCAATGAAGCTTTACATGGAAGAACGCAAAAGGCGGATTATTCGCGATCAGATGAAAAAAGGCTATAGTGAAATGGCTGTTATTAACCTGACTATCGCAAATGAACATCTACACATTGAGGGTGAAGTAATCAGTACTAATTGGCGATTAGCGGAAGGTGAGTAAAATGCTCATCAAACGAGGAGATATTATCTATTGTGATCTAAGTCCTGTGGTGGGCTCAGAACAAGGTGGGATTAGACCAGTATTGGTACTCCAAAATGATATTGGGAACCAATACAGTCCTACTACCATTATTGCCGCGATAACCTCCCAGATTTCCAAGGCCAAATTACCTACTCATATCGAAGTTAAAGCGGTAGAAGGTGGTTTGGAAAAGGATTCAGTAATTTTATTAGAGCAAATCAGGACTATTGATAAGAGCCGCCTGCGAGAAAAAGTAACTACTTTAGACCCAGATACCATGGCCAAGGTCAACAAGGCTGTGGAAATTAGTCTGGGACTAATGGAAATATAAAGCAATATAGAACAGGCCTATGCCTGTTTTTTCTGCATTAGGAAGGTGAAGGAATGCGGGTACTGAGACTGGTGATTGCTGACAGTGACGGTCGTTCGCGGAAAAAAATCCGGGATATCGTGCTTAAGCAAGGTCACATTATTGTAGGCGAGGCCAAAGACGGCTTAACAGCTTTGACACAAATTCGCAGTACACAACCTGATCTGGTGATTTTAGATGCCCACCTAGCTATTATAGATAGTGTCGGTGTGGCTAAAATCATTGAAGAAAACCGCATTGCGCCTGTGGTGCTAATTTCAGCCTATAACCAAAGAGAGTTGCTTGAAGAAATTAAAGACTCCTGGATTTTTGCTTACATCATTAAGCCTTTTAATGATGCCCATCTGTTGACAGCGTTAGAGGTAGCCACGGCCAAGTATCAAAAGGTGATGGAACTAGAACAGCAGGTTAACCAACTTAAGGAAACCTTAGCTACCCGTAAGCTGGTGGATCGTGCTAAAGGACTCCTCATGAAAAAGCTAAATTTTTGTGAAGAGGAGGCCTTCCGCTATATCCAGCAACAGAGCATGAAAAAACGAGTTTCAAAAAAAGCAATGGCCGAAGCAATCATACTGAGCTACGACTTGAAGGGGTAACCAAAAATGGAAAAGATAGCATGCAGTGTTTACTTAAATAGGGTATTATGTTATAATAACAACAAAAAATCAGCTATTTTAAAATACAAAGAAGTATTTTATGTATAGGCGATGATGCCTTAAGGTAGATTATTCTTATATAGTCTATCTTTAAGGCATTTTATAATTACATAACCAAAAGGAAAGGTGTGAATGTTATGGCCTTCACTAATGAAGATGTGTTACGGATTGCCGCGGAGAACCACGTCAAGTTTGTTCGTCTCCAATTCACTGACATCTTGGGTACTGTTAAAAATGTTGCGATAACTGTTGAGCAACTCCCGAAAGCCCTTGAAGGAGAAATGATGTTTGACGGTTCCTCGATTGAGGGTTTTGTCAGGATAGAAGAATCAGATATGTATCTACGTCCAGACCCTAATACTTTTGTGATTATGCCTTGGAGACCGCAAGATGGTGCGGTTGCTCGCTTAATTTGCGATGTCTTTAACCCAGACGGTACTCCTTTCGCAGGTGATCCTAGGGGGAATCTCCGGAAAAACCTCGAGGAAGCTGCCAAGCTTGGTTACAGCATGAATGTTGGTCCGGAATGTGAATTCTTCCTCTTCCAAAAGGATGAGAATGGTTTGCCAACTACAGTAACCCATGATCAGGGTGGTTACTTTGACTTAGCACCGATTGATATGGGTGAAAATGCTCGGCGTGACATGGTTTTAACACTCGAAAAAATGGGTTTTGAAATTGAGGCTTCCCACCATGAAGTGGCTGAAGGCCAGCATGAAATTGACTTTAAATATGCTGATGCTCTAACTGCAGCTGATAATATTCTGACCTTCAAAACTGTTGTCCGGACCATTGCCCAGCAGCATGGCCTGCATGCGACCTTTATGCCAAAACCAGTCTTCGGGATCAACGGTTCAGGTGTGCACTGTAACTTGTCACTATTTAAGGGCAATAAAAATGCCTTTGATGATCCTAGTGGAGATTATCAGTTAAGTGAAGAGGCCCACTATTTTATTGGTGGCTTGCTCAAACATGCCCGTGGACTAGCTTGTATCAGCAACCCACTCGTTAATTCCTATAAACGGCTAGTACCTGGCTATGAAGCACCTGTTTATGTAGCTTGGTCTCCTAGAAACCGTAGTCCTCTGATTCGGATCCCAGCCAAGCGTGGTTTATCTACCAGGGTTGAGATGCGTAACCCAGATCCCTCCTGTAACCCTTATTTGACTCTTTCCGTAATGTTGGCGGCAGGCTTAGATGGTATTAAAAACAAAATTAAGCCACCTGCTCCTACCAACCGGAATATCTATGAGATGAGTGCAGAGGAACGAGCTCAAGAAGGTATTGCCAGCTTGCCAGGCACCTTATTAGAGGCTATTGCTGAGCTAAATAAAGATAACGTAGTTAAAGAGGCCTTAGGCCCCCATATCTTAACTAAATACATTGAAGCCAAAGAAGCTGAGTGGGATAATTACCGGACACAAGTTCACCAATGGGAACTAGAGCAGTATCTGGCTCGCTATTAAGCTTAATTTTTACAGATTAACTCCTTCCTGTTGTAACAGGGAGGAGTTTTTTATAGTATATGTGCAACGAAGATGCTTTTGTTTCATTATGGAAATTGATAACATAGTATTAGATGTTATTATGCCTTTGGAAGCGTATAATAGATACATAATATCATTAAGGAGGTCTAGGCTAATGCGTCCGATAATTGGAATTACCTGCTCCTTTGACTACCAGACTGGACGAATCTACCTTCCACAGGCATATTCGCAAGCAGTCGAACAGGCAGGTGGTTTGCCCCTGCTACTTCCTTGGCTGCAGGATAGCTGTTTGGACCAGCTGGTCTCCCAACTAGATGGCATTTTACTGTCCGGTGGGGTAGATGTTGACCCTGCCCACTTTGGGGAAGATCCTTTACCTGCCTTAGGAGATATTGCTCCGGAGCGCGACCAGTTTGAGTTAGCCCTCGTCCAACGAATCTTACAGAAAAATATACCATTACTGGCCATTTGCCGGGGAATTCAGGTTTTGAACATTGCTGCCGGGGGTAACATCTATCAGGATATTCCCTCCCAGCATGCCCATCCGATCAAACACAGCCAGCTAGCTCCCCGTTGGCATGCCAGCCATAAAGTAGCCATTCTGCCAGGAACAAGACTGGCAGAAATCCTGCAAGCCAGCGAGGCCGGGGTTAATAGCTTTCACCATCAAGCCATCAAGCAGGTAGCTCCGGG
>CAZKEO010000259.1:0-3923 GCA_964551785.1 uncultured Eubacteriales bacterium
GGTTGCTAAGTAAGCAGGATGATGAGTTTTCGGGTAGGGGCTTTTAGGGCGATACAAGATATCAGTAGGCAAGACCCCGACTAGGGCACGGCGCAAGAGGCCTTTGCCGATGTTGTCACAAGCTTTCATAGTCCAGGGAATATTCCAGACATACTCGATTAGGCGGTGGTCAGCAAAAGGAACCCGCACTTCCAGACCGGTAGCCATACTCATCCGATCTTTGCGGGCTAGTAGGTTAGCCATAAACCAAGTGATGTTTAGGTAAAACATTTCCCGGACGCGGGCAGTTTGGGCATCTTCTCCCGGTAGGCGTGGTACCTCTGCTAGTGTTTCTTGATAGCGGCGCTGGAGGTACTCTGCTGGCTGGATTGCCTGGAGTAGCTCGGGGGATAGTAAGCTTTCTCGAACTTCAAGATTCCGTAACCAGGGAAAGGTGTCGCTAGCTAAGGCTTCCTGGCTGTGATACCACGGGTAACCACCAAAAATCTCGTCAGCACATTCCCCTGATAAGGCGACGGTACACTTTTGTTTAATTGCTCGGCAGAACAAGTAAAGCGAAGAGTCAACATCAGCCATTCCGGGTAAATCCCGGGCTGCTACGGCAGTGCCTAAGGCAGCAAGCAGTTCGGGGGTATCAAGTGTAACATAATTGTGGTGGGTGCCTAACAGCTTAGAGACTTGTGGAACCCAGGCTGAGTCAGCATTAGGTTGAAAATCACTGGGGCGAAAGTGACGGTCATTATCTAAGAAATCGACCGAAAATGTCTGCAGTGGGCCCAGACCTGCCTGCTGATAGGCGTTGGCTGCAATAGCTGTGATTGCACTGGAGTCTAAGCCTCCGGAAAGCAGGGTGCAAACTGGGACATCAGCAACCAGTTGCCGTTCGATGGCATCCTTTAACAACCAGTGTACCTCGCTGGTGGTGGTTGCTAAGTCGGCTTCATGGGGTTTGCTTGTTAAGGACCAATATTGAGTTTGGTGCAAGCCCTGCCGGTTATAAAGTAAGCATTGCCCTGGCCTGATTTCCTTGATCCCGCAAAAAACTCCGTGACCAGGGGTGCGGGATGGTCCCAGAATAAAGATTTCTGCTAAGCCCTCAGCGTCTACAACCGGCTGTACAACTGGATGAGCCAGCAAAGCTTTGATTTCGGAACCAAACAGCAGAGCACTACTACGGCAGGTGTAGAAGAGCGGTTTAACACCAAGGCGATCACGGGCTAAAAATAGGCTTTGCTCTTTGGTATCCCATACTGCAAAGGCAAAAATGCCGTTAAAGTATTCCACACAGCTGGCTCCCCATTCAATGTACGAGACAAGGACTACTTCGGTATCTGAGTGTCCTCTAAAAGTATGGCCACGTGCCGCCAGTTCTTGGCGGAGTTCTTGGGTATTATATAATTCACCGTTGTAGGTGAGCACATAGGTAGCATCTCCTTGCATCCGCAACATAGGTTGGCTACCACCGTCGGGATCAATTACGATCAAGCGACTGTGACCTAAGGCGGCTGATGTTGATACCCATTTCCCGGTAGCATCTGGACCACGGTTAGACTGAGTTAAAATCATGTCCTCCAGGATGGAGCTTTGTTTAGTCAAGTCTGCTGTCCAATCAATCCAACCGGTAATACCACACATAGCTATCTCTCCCTTCCTAAAAAAAGCCAAAAGACGCCTAGTGCAAGTTTTTCCAACTTGCGCTTAGGCGCCATTGCCCGTCAAGTATTTAATTCATTCGGTAACAATATATGTCATGGGTTGCTCAATAATGCCTATTTGGAAAAAAATAAGCGTTGAAGTGGAGGGCTTTCCTAGGTATACTTAGCTTAAATAAACACCTGCCCAAAGCAACAACTTGGGTAGCAAATTAACTCCCCGTCGGGTACGGAATGTTGACGGGTCAATAAGCTCCAAGGACTTGGTGGTATATCACCAAGTCCTTGTTTTTTTGGTGATGTTCTTGTGCTAAAAATGCCTGAATTAGGGAAGAATATGATTGGAATAGAAAATCATGGTTAAAGGGGGCAACTACAAATGACTCAATTTTGAAGAATGAAGGGAAATCCAAATAAAAAAATAAAATTGAATTAAAGAGGATAATTATAATGAAGAGGGTAATGATTTTTATTGATGGCAGTAATTTTTACCATGGTCTCAGAGCTAATATGGGCAAGACCAATATAGATTTTGCCAAGCTCAGCAAGCAGTTATGTGGTAGTGGACGTGAATTGGTGAGAGCATATTATTACAATGTTCCATTAAACAAAGATGATGATTTAGAGCGTTATAAAAAACAACAAAACTTTTTGGAACAATTATATGAAACTCCCCTACTAACTGTTAGTTTAGGTCGCTTGGAACGGAGAGGTTCCACTTATGTAGAAAAGGGTATTGACGTAAATATTGCGGTAGATATGTTAACACAGGCTTTTAGTAATGGTTATGATGTAGGTATTTTAGTGAGTGGTGATGCGGATTATGTCAAGATGGTCGAAGAAGTCAAACGCCTTGGCAAACATGTAGAGGTAGCCTACTTTACGATGGGCCAATCTTTTCATTTGCGTAATGTGGCTGACCGTATGATTATTTTAAACGAGAGTGTACTAAAGGATTGCTGGGTATATTAGGTTAACCAGATCACCTATTTAGTGGTAGTTTGAGATATTGTTGATTGCGCCCTAGAATATGCTTTGATATAATGTTTAGGTAGGATTTAGAGAAGGGGTGATAGGCTTGGTTACTAATATGTTTGTTACCGGAATCCCGAATGGTACATCCTTAGATATCCAAAGGGGTACGGCCTTGTTTTTAGTTAAAAATTTGGTCATGTCAGCAAAGCTCAATGAGGCAGGTAGTTATAATTTTGATAAGTTGCGCATTACCCAACTGTCTGGTTGCCTGGGGATTGAGCCAGAGGCGGCCAAAGAACTGTGTATCAAAGTAATTAATGGTGAAATAGAAGAACAAGTAATCGACAAGTACACAGCTCAAAGTGAGAAGCTAAAAGAAGAAGCGGTCGAATATATTAAGCAAAAGCTCACCGAGGTACCTCGCTAACTGTAAAAAAGACCCTGAAAAATTCCAAGACTAACCATCTATTCAAGAATCTGATTCATGTGATATAATTAGAAAAAAGTCTACAGGTGATGGTTATGGCACTTAAATCAATGTCCCAATTGAAAAGAAACCACTTCAGAATAAAAATTCAATTGCCAGTAGAATTTTTAATTGTCCAGTATAATGACCACTCAGTTGAACATTTGAAGGACAAAAAGGGCATTGGAGCAATTCATGATTTAGGCGAAGGTGGACTAAGTTTTTTTTCCCCACTAGCGTTACCGGTAGGGATGGTTATTCGCCTGCGGTTTTTCCTTTCTGGGATGGGAGATTATAGTGAATTGTGCAAGGTTGTGGGAGTTAGAAATGTGGGTAGCCGCCTGTTAGTAGCTGTTCAATTTATCAATTTGAGCGGTAAAAGGAAAGACAATTTACGGCAGTTCATTTCAGGCGAGGTTAAGAAAAAAGTTCGCCTGGCTGAATATTTATAAGGATATACAGCAAACACCTAGCTGACGGCTAGGTGTTTTTGATAGTACAGCAAATCTATTCAAACGCATCTATGATGCTTTTTTTTGTTTCTATTGTGCTTCAAATGTTACTTGATTGACGGTGTAGAGGGGACCTCCCGGAGGATGAGAAATCCAAAAATAGCGTGCTTTCGTAATGCGGGGCTGATCGGAACAGCTAACCCATAATAGCATTTCCACGGGGAGTTCTGGTGGTTGTAGGTTCTTAACGCTGGAGTTAGGAGGTTTAGGAGCAGGAGGTTTAACCCTATAGAGGTAATGCTCCTTTCCATTATAGCTGACTTTCTCAACTTGCCCAATAATTTGGGGATGGGGACTGAGATAAAGAAAAGGCAACAG
>CAZKEO010000260.1:0-3905 GCA_964551785.1 uncultured Eubacteriales bacterium
TATTCATGAGGTTTTTCTTTATATTTATAACCATTCTGGTCTTGTAAAAACTTTTCCGGTTATTTCTGGCACTTTGGACAGAATACCGAGGTACGGGTAGCCACTTTTGCCTTGTGCAAAATATGGCCACAGTGTAAACATGGTTTACCTGAACGGCTATAAACCTTGAGCCGTTCCTGGAAGGTTCCAGCCCTTCCTTCTCCATCCACATAGTCCTTAATCGAGGTACCTCTATGCTCAATGCCCTCAGCTAAAACTTCGCGAATCGCTAGATAGAGAGCCTTGACTTCCTTTTGGGAGAGGCTCTTAGCAGGACGTTCTGGGTGAACTCCAGCTCTAAACAAGGCTTCATCAACATAGATATTGCCTAAGCCCGCTAAAAAGGACTGGTCTAAAAGCAGTGCTTTGATTTTAGTCTGTTTAGCCGCCAAAGCAATGGTAAACTCCGCTAACAAAAATTGCTCTTCTAACGGTTCTGGCCCCAAGGACGAAAGCCCAGAGATACTACCATAATCTCCGGTCGGCAAGAGATGCATCTCACCAAAACGACGGATATCAATATAGCGCAGCTCAGAACCGTTACTTAAGCCAAAAATCACATGAGTATGTTTTTCATGTACTTGCTCCGGCTGACAGTAGATAAACTGCCCGGTCATTCGCAAGTGAACTACGAGAGTTTGACCTTTCGTAAGCTCTACCAGTAAGTATTTGCCCCTACGCTTAACAGCTACTACTTGCTTGCCGACTATGCCCTGTTTAAATTCAGCTAGCGTAGGTTGTTTAATGATTTTTTCAGCCAACACTTCAACACTGTTGATAGTTAGCCCAAGCAGTCTTGGTTCCAGTGAGCGGCGTACAGTTTCTACTTCTGGTAGCTCTGGCACTGATTTCACCTCGTTTTTTAACTCTAGACATACTAGCCTAACTAGTTAAGCTACTTTTCGCCTCATTCTTAGTAGGTGTTATGAGAGTTTCTTGGCGTCATACCAGTTAGGGCCTGTCTTCATATCTACTACTAAGGGAACGGACAGCTCCATCGCATGTTCCATCGCCCCTCTAACTAGCTTAATGACTTGCTCCAGTTCTGACTTTGGAACATCGAAGATCAGTTCATCATGAACCTGGAGTAACATTTTGGTCTGCAGCCCTGCTTGTTTTAACTCATGCTGAACCTTGACCATGGCAATCTTAATGATGTCAGCAGCCGTTCCCTGGATCGGTGTATTCATCGCTGTCCGTTCCCCAAACATCCGGACATTACGGTTAGCACTCAAAACATCTGGTAAGTAACGCCGGCGGTTCATTAAGGTGGTGACATAACCCTCATCTTTTGCAGTTTGGATGATATTTTTAATATATTGTTGCACTCCAGGGTACCTGGCAAAGTAGCTGTCAATATAGAGCTTGGCCTCTTTCCGGCTTACTTTAATATCTTGCGACAGACCGTAATCACTAAGACCATAGACAATCCCAAAGTTAACTGCCTTGGCCCGACTGCGCATCTCGGAAGTAACCAAGTCCATAGGCATTCCAAAAACCTCTGAGGCCGTCCTAGTGTGGATATCCTGATTTTGCAAAAAGGCTTCCCGCAAATTCTGGTCACCAGAAATATGGGCCAGAATGCGTAATTCGATCTGGGAATAATCTGCTGTGAGCAGCACATTTGCTGGGTCAGAAGCTACAAAGACTTTGCGAATTTTTCGTCCCAACTCCAGACGGATGGGAATGTTTTGGAGGTTAGGTTCCGTGCTACTTAAGCGCCCAGTAATAGTTACCGTTTGATTAAAGGTTGTATGTATTTTCCCCGTTTCAGCATTGATTAACCCGGCTAAGCCATCAGCATAGGTCGACTTTAATTTGACCAACTGGCGATATTCCAGTAATTTTTCCACTACCTCATGGTGTTGAGCTAATTCTGCTAATACTTCGGCATCGGTCGAATAGCCAGTTTTAGTTTTTTTGATCACAGGGAGGCCTAATTTTTCGAATAAAATCACGGCCAGTTGCTTGGTGGAATTGATGTTAAACTCCTCGCCACACATTTGATATATGGTGGTAGTTAATTCGTTGATAGCTTCTCCTAAGCGCTGCGACATTTCCTCTAATTGAGCACCATCTACCCGGATACCGGCTAGTTCCATTTCGGCCAGAATTTTAATCAGGGGTAGTTCTACCTGCTGATAGAGTCTGTCCATCTCAGCCAAGCGGATTTTCTCTTGCAGGGCATCACGTAGGCGCCAGATCTTACTGGTACTGCGGCAAAAATCAAGATAATCTTGACCATCAGGGAGTACCTCTTTCGTATGTTCATAGACCAGTTGTTCGAGGGTATGGTTGTCCCGGGCGGGATTAACCAGATAACCGGCTACCATGGTATCAAAGGCCAGCCCTGCTAGCTGGGAGCCTTCTTTATTAACTAGCCAGTAGAGCTCTTTCCCATTATGGCAAAGCTTTTGAATAGCGGGATTTCTCCACCAGGCGGCTAAATCACGGCATACTAGGTCACGGTCAAAGCCTGCACCATCTTGTGAGGATTGGTTGTCCTGGTTAGCAAGCCCTGCTAAATCCAAGTAAAAGGCTGTGCCTAGCTTGGGGCTAAGTGCTAATTCTGTTAAAACAGCCTCGTTTCTTTTTTTACCACTACATTTAAAGCCTATCACCACTTCGGTGGCGCTTTGCAATTCGGCTAGTGCTTCGGCCCATTCCTGCAGGTCTGAGATTTTCAGAAAGGTCGGTGCCAAGGGTTCAGTGGCGGTAGGTGACTGACCAGTAATTTCCAAGGTTTGATCAGGATTTGCAAAAAGTTCCCCTTGATATTCTTGCTTGAGCTTTTCAGTTACAGCCTGCTTCTGCTTCACCCCGAGAATCTCACTAACCTTTTTAGCCAAGTTCCGAAACTCTAAGCGCTGGTATAATTCCAGGAGCTGGGGCCAGTTTGGTTCTTCTAACTTAATTGTCTCCCACTCCACATGAATGGGAGCATCTCTCACAATGGTAGCCAACTTTTTACTTAAAATCGCTAATTCACTGTTTGCGGCAATTTTTTCCTTGAGCTTAGCACCTGCTATCTCTGCCACGTTTGCCAAGACAGCTTCTACCGAACCGTATTCTTTCAGGAGCTTCAAGGCAGTCTTTTCCCCTACCCCAGGGATGCCGGGGATATTGTCAGAGGAATCACCCATCAAGCCTTTTAAATCAATCATCTGAGCAGGTGTTAAACCATATTTAGCATCTACTGCTTCTTCATCATAACGATCTACTTCGCTAATTCCTTTTCGCGTTAGCATGACTTGAATCCGGGGGGAAACCAACTGCAAAGTATCACCATCCCCGGTAACAATCAACGTTTTGAGGCCCTCCTGCTCAGCTTGGGCAGCTAGGGTACCTATTAAGTCATCCCCTTCAAAGCCCTCTAACTCAAAGCTTGGAATATGTAGTGCCGTGAGCAATTCCTTGACGGTGGCAAATTGTGGTCTCAGTTCATCAGGGGTCGACTTGCGGTGCCCCTTATAATCAGCAAAGTCTGCGATCCGGAAAGTGGGTCGCCCTTTGTCAAAAGCTACTGCCAGGTAATCAGGCTTTTCCTCTTCTATGATTCTGGTAAGCATGTTAGTAAAGCCATAAACGGCATTAGTAAACTCTCCCTCGGTTGTGGTTAACAAAGGGAGAGCCCAAAAAGCCCGATGAATGAGGCTATTACCATCGATGACTATGAATTTTTTATCCTGCACACTATGCACCCCGTCCCCTAAAATCTGCCTCTATTATACTACAAAATACGGGGAAGAACCAAGTTTGGAGTAAATGGGCAACTCTGCCTTACCAATCCCCTCCAGCACGTTTATAATCGTTCGGTTGATTGAAAAACTAACTTCCGTTCCTGTACATCAGTTGCTGTTGAAAGA
>CAZKEO010000261.1:0-3905 GCA_964551785.1 uncultured Eubacteriales bacterium
CATAATAGCTAACAACGTGTTCTAACGCATTTGCAGGGACAAACCCCTTAAACTCACTCCTGACTTGGGCAGCCAAGGTTTTATTATGAGCAATGACTAAGGTCGGTCTTTGTAGTTTTTGAATGACATGAGCCATCGTAAAAGTCTTACCGGAGCCTGTTACCCCTAGTAAAACCTGATCCCGCTTTCCCTGCTCGAGGCTGTTCACCAGTTGGGCTATCGCCTTGGGCTGGTCACCTTGGGGATGGTAGTCAGAAACCAGCTTAAATTGCTTCATCGTTTAACACCTTGAACCTTCCTATAAATTGATTTAATGGGTGAGCATCTCTGATAGAATATTATTTTCAAAAAGTTATTTTAGTTTATGGGCGATATCATAAACATATCTGGCAGTTAAACCCCAAATCGGCCCATGCTCTGTTTGGTAGAGGTAGATATCATATTTACTACCACCCCAAGGTTTATAGTACATTTCTGGCAGACCTAATTGTTGGGCGGGAAACAAGACCTCTTCCTGACCAGTTGCTTCATCAATAGTGGTGGGATGAACCCGGATGATTGCTTGATATTTTTCCGGTTCAGTTTTTTCGAAATAAGCTACTGGAATGCTAAAAACTTTTTCTACCTCATCAGTATTCAAGTGCAGTTCGGCTAGGCTCTCAATCTCGGCTATCCCCAGGAAGGCTTCGATGGTTGCTCCCATCGGTGCTACAATTGTATCTAGCGCACTCAGGATGGTAATTTTCTCTGCAGGCAGGCCAATTTCTTCCCCGGTTTCCCGAATTGCTGTTTGCAGATAGCTGGTGTCTTTGCCGGAGTCAAACATCCCTCCGGGAAAACAGACTTCTCCGCCTTGCCTGATTTCGGAATTTCGTTTTTCAAAAATAAAATGATATTCCTCACCTAGCTTAACTAGCAAAACCAAAATTGATGAGTTGAAGAAAGTTTCCCTCCCAAAAATCCCTGGGACAGCAGGTAACTTCCTGAGCAGTACAGACAATTGCGCTGAATCCACAAGAATACTCTCCTTTATTAGGTAATATTATTAGAAAAAAGGTCAACTGAATAATGTTCCTAAGGCTGCTTGGCATGTCTAATACAGCTCCTCTGCTCTGTTTAGGCATTAAGTAAATTGTAGCACAAATCCGGTGTTCACAACAACAGAACAGCCTAAGCCTAATTCTGTCATTTGTCTAGGCTAGGTTTGTCTTCCTACCGACATCATGTTATAATAATTTGGAAAAATTAGTTATCGAGGGAGCTGATAGTTATTAATCCTTACCTTTCTGCACTATATTATTTCTTAGCAGTTACTGTGGTCATTCTCTTTAGTACTTTTGTCTTCGACCGGATTACTGCGTATAAAATCTGGGAGGAAATCCACCGTGGCAATGTGGCTGTAGCCCTATCAACTGGCGGAAATATCCTGGGAGTAGCTAACATCATGTACTTTGCTATCAGGGCCAATGATGATCTGATCCAGACCCTGACCTGGGGTGGCCTCGGTTCCATAGCTTTGTTGGTTGTTTACATTGCCTTTGAAGTAGTTACGCCAAAACTCGCTGTCAGTGAGGAAATTGGCAAAGGCAATATCGCCGTAGGACTCCTCTCGTTTTGTTATTCTCTCGCTTTCAGCTTGGTCATCGGGGCAAGTATTACCTAATTAGGAGGACATCAGATGAAAGATATCTATATTTATGCCTCCCTACAATCCTGGCTAGGGGAAGAACCAGAAGCTACAATCAAAGGTACTGTCCTAAAACATAGCGACTTTGTCCTGCAAGTAAAGGATGAAAAGGGTTTTGTGCAGTATCTTAATTTAAGCAAATTATTTGCCGTGGTTTATTAAAAATGGCTAAATTAAGTCAGTTAAACCTGTTACAAATTTACCGCAACTGGCGCCAAGGTGCTGGGGTTTTTGAGGGTTTAGTCAGAGCAACCCCTTTTGTCTCATTACAGCACTATCCAGACTTCGAGCTGGAGTTAACACCGCCAAACCCACCTCAGAGTGCGTCGGAAAAAGCTCTAATTTCCCTGATAGACTCGCTCAGCACCCCAAATATCCTAGTCCTGCTTGACCTGCCAGGTCAGCAAGCCGTTTGGTGTGCTTATACTATGCAAACCAAGCTACAAATTAAGCCGATCCTGTTGTTGGCTAATCCAATGCATGCCCAAGGCTTAGTTGGTAGCCCTGATTTGATTCGAGCACTGCTTGCCGGGGGAGAACATTTGCCACTGCTCCAAGCAAGCAGAGGCTTTGCTTTGATTCTGGACTATACTCGTTTTGATGATTACCCAACAGATTTTTACCAGCAATCTTTTAATAACCAGTATGAGTTAACTGAAGATGACCTTCCAGATTTCGATTTACTGAAGTTAGCCGGTATCAAAGGAATCGCTGTCATCACGACAACAGTTATCAAAGCAGACTTGGCCAATTACCTCGACTATCTCAAGGACCAAGGCCTAGACGTCCTTGTCAAAAACTCATGGGAGAGTGGACAGATTGACGAATAAAAATAAAACCTCTGACCAACCTGCTGGCCCTACTGAACAGGTAGGAAGAATCCGCAGTTTGTTGGTTCAAAACAAGGCAGCTGCCCTTGGCTTGGCAGTCCTTTTAGCCACTGGTTCAGTGCTTAGCGGTTGTGGTGCGCAGGAAAAAGACCTAGCTACTGCTGGGTGGGAGGTTCAAGAGGAGGAAACTCAGCAAGATGCTAACGCAGGTAATAATAATAATTACTTCTCCGGCGGTGGTTATTTTCTGCGCACCGGCAGACCTCTCTTCAGCTCCCCCGGCAAAGTAAGCTGGAGCAAACCCTTTAGCACCTATACGGCTGGAGGTTATGGGGCTATTCATGGCGGGAGTGCCGTAAGTTAATCTGACTGACCGCAACACAGAACATCGATCAGAGTATGCAGTAAAGAGGACGGAGATTTAAGTGCAGACTCAGCGTAGTTTTACGGAAAAACTTTTATTTGATTATTACCTGGTTAGTTCAGTATGGGAAGACGAAGTAGCTTCCAGCTTTCCATTTTATCTGGACGAGGATGTTTGGCAACAGATGCAGGACACTGCTCTGGTTTTAGATGGTGTAGTGAGCAAACTAATAACTAACTTCCTAAACCAAAACGTCGCAGCTCACGACCGTGTGGAGAACTGTAGTACTAAAGCTCTTAGCCTTTACCTAGAGCCCTTCCCGTATTTAGATCAGATTCTGGGCTTACCTCTACCTATGCTACCTTTTTTCTGGGCACGCTTCGATGCTTTTGTCCGACCAAACGGCGGAATTTTCTTTAGTGAATTTAACTATGATAAACCGTGTGCTCAAAGGGAAATTTTATATAACAATTTAGTTAACCCACAGGGCAATCCCAACGTTAATTTTGCTACTGACTTTGTTCAGGGCCTGCGTGATTTGTGGTCAGCCTATAAGATCGCTTCAAAAAACCAATCTAACCCCACAGTTGGGATCCTAGTAGATCCCAATCATTATGAAGAATTACACCTAGCTTATTTGTATAAAGACCTGTTAGAACCAGCGGGTTTCCCCTGTGTGATTGCCGGAGGTAAAAACTTCAAGGTGGTCAATAACCAAGCTTGTGCTTTTGACCAGCCTGTAGACATCATCTTACGGCAATACCCAACAGAACACAGTCAGGAAATCGCTAATTACGAGCAATTACTGGAGCTATATGCTACTGGCCGCTTGCTAATGGTTAATGACCCCAGGTCGATCTTAGGCCAGGGCAAAGCACTCTTTGCCACACTCTGGGAATTGGCGGAAAGTAGCAGTGATTTCTTAACTGCACAAGAAAAAACAGTAATTCGGCAGACTATTCCTCGGACCTGGCTCTACAACGCTACTTGGCCTCAGGAGTTATTGGCCAATAAATATGCCTAT
>CAZKEO010000262.1:0-3901 GCA_964551785.1 uncultured Eubacteriales bacterium
CTCTGCAGGAACGCTTGGTAGCCCTTGCCCAGGTTTAAGGGAGTGACCCCAATGGACTATGACCAAGCACTCACCTACTTACAGAGCCTAAACAAGTTCGGGATCCAACTAGGTTTAAGCAGAATTGAAGAACTACTAGCCCGTATCGGTAATCCGGAGCGAACTCTCAAGATAATTCATATCGGTGGCACTAACGGCAAAGGTTCGACTTCGGCGATATTAAGTGCGATTTTGCAGGCTGGCCATTACCGGGTCGGCCTGTTTACCTCACCACATCTTAACTCTTACACAGAACGCTACCAGATTAACTACCAAGAGATAGACCAAGCTTTGCTGGCCAAGCTAGTTACCGAAATTAGTGCTGTAGTGCTAGAAATGGTGGCAGCAGGTTGTGAACATCCTACTGAGTTTGAAGTAAGTACTGCCTTAGCTTTCCTTTACTTTGCCAGGGAAAAGGTCGATTATTTGATCTTAGAGGTTGGGCTAGGTGGAGCGATTGACTCCACCAATGTAGTCACGCCCTTAATAGCTGTGATTACTAATGTCAGTATGGATCATCTCGAATATCTCGGAAATACACTCCCGGAAATTGCCAGGGTCAAAGCAGGAATAATTAAGCCAGGTGTCCCAGTAGTTACTGCAACAGATCAGCCTGAGGCTTTAGCAGTTATCACAGAGGTAGCAGGGCAAAAGCATGCTCCGCTAATTCTGGTTGGGAAACAAATTCACTGCACAGTGACAGCAATCTCCCCAGCAGGCGAGCAGTTTAATTGGTATGGCCAGCACAAAAGACTGGATCAGCTATGCCTGCCACTGTTGGGCAGGCATCAGGTTATCAATGCCGCTACAGCCCTGGCAGTTGTAGAAGTGCTTCAGGAAACTGGCAAACTAACGTTGACTGAAGAACAACTAAGATGTGGGTTAACCCAAAGTCGCTGGTCAGCCCGCTTAGAGCTAGTTCAAAGCGAACCCTTAGTAGTACTTGATGGAGCGCATAATTTAGCTGGTGCCATAGCGCTCAGAACAGCCGTAGAAGAAATATTTCACAAACAAAAAATCATTTTAGTGATTGGAATGTTAGCAGATAAGGAGCGAGTCAAAGTTGTTGACGAATTAGCTCCCTTAGCTAAAGCATCGATTGTGACTAAGCCAAATAGTCCCCGCTCTGGCGACTGGGAAAAACTCGCAGAGGAGCTAGCTAAATATCTTCCTAATGTTCAAATTAAGGAGAGTATTCCAGTTGCCGTGGAAACGGGGCTTACTCTTGCTAATCCTGAGGATTTGGTTTGTATCACTGGTTCCCTTTATATGGTTGGAGAGGCAAGGAGAATATGGTATGAAAATGGGTCAAAACTAAATAAATAAGCGGTTTTTCGTAAAATTATTGACTAGCAAGCAGGAATTCTACATTATATCTAGTATATCTATTAACTATGTACTATTTTTAACATACTAGTTGAGCTTAACTAGTCTATAATATTAGGAGGAGTTAGTGTGAAGACATTTAAGATCCCAGAGGCAACTATAGTCCGTGTCTCAGTATACTCGAGATTCTTAGAACAAGCAGAAAAAAAAGGTATTATCACCATCTCCTCCGGTGAGATTGCAGAGGGCGTTGGAGTAAGCCCCGCTCAGGTTCGGAAGGACCTTGCGTATTTTGGTGAATTTGGTACCCGCGGAGTTGGTTATAATGTGAAAGACCTGCTCCATCATACAATGAAAATTTTGGGACTAAGTACAAATTGGAACGCTATCCTGGTGGGCGCTGGTAATTTGGGTTCTGCCCTAGTTTCTTATCGCGGCTTTAGAGAACGTGGCTTTAATGTGGTAGGTATTTTTGACAATGAACTAACCAAAATAGGTAAGCGACTCTTGAACTTGGAAGTTTTAGCGCTAGACGTAATGCCTCAGTTGGTCAAGGAAAATAATGTCCGGATTGGCATCATGGCAGTACCGGCTCATTCAGCTCAGGAAATTGCCGACGAAATGGTCAAAGTTGGAATCAGAGCAATTTTAAATTTTGCACCTACTGTGATTACAGTACCGGATAATGTTGAAGTGCGAAACGTCGACCTTTCTGTAAAGTTAGAAATTCTGACCTTTAACCTCTGCATGAAAAATACGGATATGTTGAACTAGAAAGAAATTATCATAAATAACCTATCCACTAGGATGGGTTATTTTTTTTGGGTAAAACTAAGTAATGATGAACAATAGATCCAAAAACTGTGATGAAAATCACAGTTTTCCTGTGGTAAACCACCATAGCTATTGGTTGCTTAATCGCTTATAATAAGGCTAATCAAGCACTATAGAAGAGGTGGTTGGATGAACTGGTCAACAGAGGCCTTAAAAGAATTAGAAAAAGTGCCAGCTTTTGTGCGCTCTATGGCGAAAGGGGCAGTGGAAAAATATGCTCGGGAACAAGGTGCTCAACAGGTTGAGCTAGTAGCGGTACAAGCCGTAAAAGCAAAATATTTTGGTGCGGTTGATAAGTCAAGTGTAGAAACTGTCAAAACAACGAAGGTAGCGATTGTCCGCTGTGATATAGTATCCGAAACTTGTCCAGGGGTAGGCTGTTTATCCGCCTGGAATAAACGCCAGATCAAATTTGAACAATATGGAGAAGATGCCGAATTAATTGGTTTTTTTACCTGTGGTGGCTGTTCAGGCCGCAGAGTCCATCGTTTGGTCAAGCGACTTAAAGAGGATTTCGATTTAGATGTAGTTCATTTGTCTTCGTGTATGTTATTTGATGGTGATTATCCTAAGTGCCCCTTTAAGGAATTGATTAAAAAATCTATTGAAGCCAAAAATATTAAGGTGGTAGAAGGTACTCATCATTAAGTTTTAACAAAATAATAATTAATGGGGGGGATTTACATGAAAATTACTGCAGATATGACAATTAGTGAGGTTCTAAAGTACAACCCAAAGACCGCAGATGTTCTGCGTGGGATGGGAATGCATTGTCTGGGATGTCCCTCTGCGACGGGTGAATCAGTAGCAGGTGCGGCTCGTACTCACGGGATTAATACTGAAGAGTTGTTAAACAACCTCAATGCTACCCCGCTGGGTGAGATGTCGCCCGAAACCGCAGGAGCTGTCGTGCCCACTGGTGCAATTGTCCAGCGTGACAAACAAAGTTTTGCTATTGTACCACACATCCCGGGAGGCTTAGTTACCCCCGAAATACTCAGGAAATTTGCTGATGTTGCTGAAAAATATGGGGCGGCTGCTATGAAGCTAACCTCCGGTCAGCGATTAGCCATGGTTGGTTTTAAAAAAGAAGACATCGACAATATCTGGGCGGATTTAGGGATGAAACCAGGCTATGCTGTTGGTAATTACGTTCGCAATGTCAAGATCTGCCCTGGTAACCTGTTCTGTAAACGCGGTGAACAAAATTCCGTAGGTCTAGGTTTGGCACTGGACGAGGAATTCCACGGGATGGACCTCCCCAGTAAACTAAAAATTGCCCTTTCTGGTTGTGTTAATAACTGTGCCGAAGCACCGGTTAGGGATATCGGTCTGGTTGGGACTAAAACAGGTTGGACGCTAATGGCCGGTGGTAATGTGGGGCGTAAGCCACGGTTAGCTCAAACAGTAATTACTGGAATTGATGACGAGCAGGCCAAAATTGCTGTCCGAGCGATCATTGACTTCTATAAAGCAAATGGCCAGTTAAATGAACGCTTAGGAGAAATGCTGGAGCGGATAGGACTCGACGGCTTGAAGCAAGCAGTGACCAAGGCTGTTGGGAAGGATAAATAGAATTACACTAGGCTTAAAGCACCCGCTGATAGAGCAAGGCTCTACAGCGGGTTTTTCATATATCATCATCTTGCCTTGCTACATGTTAAGTGGTAAACTAGTATAATGAAAGCTGAAAGTATTTGTC
>CAZKEO010000263.1:0-3891 GCA_964551785.1 uncultured Eubacteriales bacterium
CAACTACTCACTCAAGCCAAAGCGCTTGAACTTCTAGCAACGGCTCTAGAACTATGCCCAGAGATTACGGTGGCAGGTATTGCTGGACCGGGTGACCCGCTGGCTACCGACCACGCCCTGGAAACGTTTGAACTCATTCATGCACGCTATCCTAGTTTGATTAAGTGCCTTAGTACAAATGGGTTGCTCCTGCATGAAAAAGCAGAAAGGATCATTAGCGCAGGGGTTCATACAGTTACAGTGACAGTAAATGCTGTTGATCCCAAAGTGCTAGCCAAAATTTGCTCATATATCAGCATTGATGGCCGTTATTTGACTGGTGAAGAGGCGGCCCGCTGGCTGATCGCAGCCCAGTTATCCGGAATCTCCAAGATTACCAAACTAGGGGCTGTAGTAAAAGTTAATACGGTGCTAATTCCCGGAGTTAATGACCACAATGTTGGAGAAATCGCCAGAGTTACTGCTCAGTTAGGGGCCTCCATAATTAATATCATCCCATTAATTCCACAAAATGAGTTTGCGGCAAACCTGGTACCTTCTTGTGAGGAACTTCAAGTAGTGCGAGAAGCAGCTGAGCAGCACCTCACAGTTTTCCGCCACTGCAAACAATGCCGGGCAGATGCCTGCGGAATTCCCGGGCAGAAGTTGGATTTTGCTGAACAACTCTATGATGTACCCTTGACGACATTTTCACATGGTTAGGAGAGCTGCAGATGACACACCTTGTTGCGATCGCCAGTACGGACGGGAAGGTAATTAATGAACACTTTGGTCGGGCTAGCCGGTTTCTGATTTTCGAGCTCACAGCAAATGAGGGCTTTACATTTTCTGAAACCAGAGCTAGTACACCTGTATGCACAGCGGAAGGACACCATCAAGCAGGTTTAGAGCAGGCTGTGCAGCTTTTGCAGGACTGCGGGGCCGTACTGGTCAGTCAGATTGGCCCAGGAGCGGTAGCATTTCTTAGGCAAAAAGGAATTAGTCCGCTGATTAAACCTAATTTTATTAACGATGCTTTGGTAGAGTATTTGGGGGAAGTTAAGCCTAAGAATAACTAGGGGGAGAATAAAAAACAAATGGCAAAAAAAATTAAACAGATTGCAATTTATGGCAAGGGAGGTATCGGCAAATCTACCACTACCTCTAACATAAGTGCAGCCTTAGTGGATCAGGGTTATAAAGTAATGCAGTTTGGTTGTGACCCCAAAGCAGATTCCACTAATACATTACGGGATGGTACTTATATTCCGACAGTATTAGATACTTTGCGAGAGAAGAATACAGTCAAACCACAGGATGTAATCTTCCAGGGTTATAATGGTGTTTACTGCGTAGAAGCCGGAGGTCCTGCTCCGGGGGTTGGTTGCGCTGGACGGGGGATTATTACGGCAGTACAACTACTCAAACAACTAAAAGTTTTTGAAGAGCTGGACCTTGATTATGTAATTTTTGATGTCTTAGGTGACGTAGTTTGCGGAGGTTTTGCCGTGCCAATTCGGGAAGGTATTGCTGATCATGTTTTCACCGTTTCTTCTGCCGATTTTATGGCTGTTTATGCTGCTAATAACCTGTTTAAAGGGATCCAGAAGTATTCTAACTCAGGAGGAGCTTTGCTAGGTGGGGTAATTGCCAATTCCATTAATGCCCCTTATGCCAAGGCAATAATTGACGATTTTGTACTGCAGACTAAGACCCAGGTAGTTGAATACGTACCTCGTTCGGTGACGGTAGCCCAGAGTGAACTGCAGGGTAAAACTACAATCGAAGCGGCCCCAAATTCAGAACAGGCTAGTGTGTATCGCCGGCTGGCGGCAAAAATAGCAGACCATACCCAATCGAAAGTACCATCACCGCTTGAGATTGGGCAACTCAAGGAGTGGGCTGCAAAATGGGCTGACCACCTCCTAGCTTTGGAAACTGGGGCGGTGCGGGGAACGGCAGAGAGTATCTAGTGATGTCAGGAAAGACCCTAGAGGGATGTAGAAGTCGGGAGGGACAAAATAATGTCAAGAATTGCTGAAAGCATAACTGAACTAATTGGAAAAACCCCCTTAGTAAAGTTGCACAAACTAACCGCTGACTTGGGAGCTAAGGTAGTGGTAAAGTTGGAATCCTTTAACCCTGGGGGTAGCATTAAGGATCGTAATTATTGAGCCTACAAGTGGCAATACTGGTATTGCAGAGAGTCTGGCTGCTCAAATCCCTAATGCATTTATCCCACAACAATTTAACAACCCTGCTAATCCGTCAATCCACCGCCGGACAACTGCAGAGGAAATCTGGGAAGGTACAGACGGCTTGGTTGATATCGTGGTTGGAGGAGTTGGCACGGGAGGGACAATTACCGGGGTAAGTGAGGTTTTGAAAAGTTATAAAGAAGGTTTCAAAGCAATCGCAGTGGAGCCTTTCCCATGTAAGACAATGCTAGAGGCAGGAGATTAAAGGCACCCAATAGAATTAATTATTATTACTATTATAATTAATTAATAACGGAGATAGCGATGAAAACTAAGATAATTGCCTGTGAGGTTATCAAAGAAGAAATATTGACTATTAAACCAAGCCATTCGGTAGATTTTCAGTTTGTCTCCATGGGGTTGCATATGTACCCAGCAAAACTTCATAAGGAGTTACAACAACTCCTTGATCAATCCCTAGGATATAGCAGAATCATTTTAACCTATGGATTATGTGGTGGGGCGGCAGGGAATTTACTGGCAACGAATTGTCTTCTAACAGTACCGCGGGTTCACGATTGTATTCCGCTCTTGCTTGGCTCAAAACCGGAGTATCAGCGCTTGCAGGAAACAGCAAAGGGCACTTTTTACCTCTCAGGAGGTTGGATGGAAGGGGAATTGACTCTGCTAGCCGAGTATCGGCGAATTTGCCAGAAGTATGGTCAGCAAAGGGCAGCTAAAGTGATGTCTAAAATGTTCGACGGCTATCATCGATTTTTATATATTCACACTGACCACCCAAGGGAAGCTACTAATTTGGCAGAATCCAGAGAGACAGCCAGTCTCTTAAATTTAAAGCATGACTGTACGCACGGAAATCGCAGATATCTAGAAAAAATAGTTAACGGCCCGTGGGCTGAGGAAGAGTTTATTAATGTACCGCAAGGCAGTAGCATAAACGAGTTGGATTTTAATTAGCTGACTAGAAAGCTGGAAGCTAAGCTCTGTTTTCTCTTAATGATAAACACGGCTTAGCTTTTTTATATAGAAGTATTGACAGGTAAAACAAAGATAAATTATAATACCATTAAAACCTATCGAAATAGTAAGAATGGTTTTAAGAGGAGGTTACCGCAATGGAACAATTTATTCAATTCGACGTAAACCAAAAAACCATCCGAGGAATTCTCCACCTTCCTGAGAACTCCAACAATAAAACTAAATTCCCTGGCCTTGTGCTGTGCCATGGTTTTATAGGCAATAAGATTGGTCTGCATCGCATTTTTGTCAAGGCCGCCCGTTTTTTTAGTGCCAGGGGCTTTGCCGTCCTGCGTTTCGATTTCAGCGGTTGCGGGGAAAGTGATGGCGAACACCGGGACATTACGATTGACGGACAGGTCCAGGAGGCCTTAGCTGCTCATGACTACC
Organism: uncultured Eubacteriales bacterium; assembly: GCA_964551785.1. GTDB lineage: Bacteria > Bacillota > Carboxydocellales > JAJZTU01 > CAZKEO01. Next base: position 3,606 of record CAZKEO010000263.1, read on the forward strand.
TTAAAAATCATCCTCAGGTAGATCCTACGGCAACATATCTAATTGGATTGAGTATGGGTGGAGCAGTTTCAGCTTTGGCAGCGGCTCAGCTAGCAGAACTGGCCGGCTTGGTGCTCTGGGCCCCGGTAGCTAATATGTATGCAGATATTCAGGGTATTGTTAGGCGTCGGCGATTTAAGGAAATCCTGACCAAAGGTGTAGTTGATTTTGAGGGTTTTGAATTAGGGCGTCCCTTTGTTAAGTCACTAAAGACTAATTTTCCTTTAAAGGCAGCTCGTGAAGTCAA
>CAZKEO010000264.1:0-2819 GCA_964551785.1 uncultured Eubacteriales bacterium
TAATGCCATGCCTTTTTATGCGGGTTTCCATCCTTATTTTTATGCGCCAGACCGTCAGGCTGTTAAGCTAGACATCCCAGCCCAAACCTACCAGGAACTTTTGACTGGAGCCACTGGAGCTTTTACCGGTAGTCTCTGTTTGTCAGGAGTAGCTGAGGCCAACTATGTCCTTAAAGAATTGCTACACAATCAGGTTGCTTTCAGCAATTTTGGCACTGACCGCAAAATTGTCTTAGACTTTGCCGAGCATTTCAAATACATAGTACTTTGGACCCTAGAGGGTAAAGATTTTCTCTGTGTCGAACCATGGATGGCAGATAATTATGCCTTCAATACTGGTCAAGATCTGAGGTATTTAAACCCAGGAGAGCAATTGGAAACTTGGTTTAGCATTACTGTGCAATAAACCTTAAATCACTTAAGTAATAAGTAAAGGGCTTGATGGGAATTAAGCACCAAGCCCTTTACTTAAATCAATTAACTACCAAGCTAGTGGCTCATAGCAACTTCATTAAGCTTATCCACCAGTTTCTCAGGATCAACGCCGTGAGCAAGGGCCCCTTGCTCGATATTTTCATATCTAGCTGAGGCTCAGCCAAAACAACTCATCCCGTGTTGTTTAAAGACGGCAGCAGTTTGGGGAAATTTTGTAACTGCTTGGTTAATTGTCATATCTTTGGTAATTTGCAATATTTTCACCTCCTAAGTTAGATGCTTAGACAGTTTCAGCGTTAGTATTTGTAGAGGTTTGGATTAAATCCTTGTCAAATAAATACATTTGATACTTCGTAAAGGGGGGAAGAAAGGTGAAAAGAACGTACCAACGGAAGCCTCTAGGCCATTACGGCTCTTTACTACGGGTAATCTCAACAGTTTGTAGCCTTATTATGCTAGCTGTTTTACTAGTTGGTTGTAACCAATCAAAGCAGTCACACCAAACAGAAGCAAAGCAAGACCAAGGAGAACTACCGAAATACACTGTGACCAAGTTGCCCGTAGATCTCAACACATTTCAGCCAGTAGCATGGTTGGAAGGTACTCGGCGAGTGGCTGGAATCCAAGGAGATCGACTTATACTGTTAGATTTGACCAATAATCAGATTAAGATACTGGCTCGACCGGCTTGGGAGGCAACTGTTGCTCCTAACGGCAAGGTCATTACTTTTCTTAACGAGCAAGGGGTTTGGACTATCAATAGTGATGGAAGTGGTCAGCAGTTGATAATGGGAAAATATCTCGGTAGATATGGTGAGGGCAGTCTTAGTTTAGGTTCCTGGGCAGTTGACTCTTCCAAATTTTTGATTATCAATGTTTACGAATGGAATGCTGATGTCCTCCAGGTAGAATTAGCAGCAACGAAACAACCCTTAGCGACATCAATTTTACCGGCAGGAGTTAAGTTATTAGAGCTAGGGACAGAGGGTGAATTTTTAACCTTTCCAGTAGCCTGGTTGGGTTCAGGTGAAATCTTGTTACAAAAACACTGGGCAGCGAAACAAGATGGTACCAAGGAATACACAGAAGCTGGCTATCGTTCCGACTTAGCACTGTTTCGGCCAGGCCAGCCTAAGTTTAATTATTTAACCCATAGCATCGACGGAGAATTTGTACAATATCTGGGTGTCAGCTTATCAGAAGAAAAAGTATTGTATGAGCAAAAAACTAAATCAAACGATCCAGCCACCCAAAACAGGCAAGTCTTGCTAGTCAACAAAGCAGGCCAAATCTTAACTATCAATACCTCTGGAGCAACTATGGTAGGACTATTCCCAGCGGGTGATCAAGTTATCTACAGTAAGTCTACTCCTGAATTAACCTCCAGCGCATTAGTGGTTCGCCAGCTATCTTCTGGAACCGAAGAAGAAGTTGCCAGATTACCATCGGTTGAGGCCAAACAAAACTTACTTTTTTCAGCTGATGGGCAAGAAATATTGTTATCCTATCAAGAAGTGACTGACCAACAGCAAGATGGCCTCTGGTTAATCAAGGAGCAAATAGCTCAATAATTACAAACTAATTGACAATAATTAGTCTAGCACATCCTCTCCTACATTTTCTCATGGAAGTTCACAGCTTATTACCATTGAGGTGGTAATATCGACCATTGAACGTAAACTTAGCCTAATTAGTAGTTGAAACGTTTACGTTTAATGGTAGATACAATAAAATTTAGACAGGAAGTTAATATTTGAGGGGGTTGTGCCAGGATGGAAATGGATAACAATCAACTGATCGAGGAAGCTAAAAAACGAGCTGGGGGATACTTTAAAGAAGGCTATAATTGTGCGGAGGCAACGCTAAAATCAGTCAACGAACTACTAGACTTAGGACTGGTCCCTGGGATGGAAAAGATGGCTACTGCCTTTGGTGGGGGTGTAGGTCAAGCTGGCTGTATTTGTGGGGCCTTAGTTGGTGGTAATATGGCAATTGGTTTATATAAGGGTCGCAGCTCAGTGGCCGAAGATCGGATGCCGGCCTATGCCGCAGCCAAAGAATTACACCAACGTTTTAAAGAAAAGTTTGGCTCCACCTGTTGCCGAGTATTAAATCCAGGCGATGATTATCAATCTGTGGAGCATAAGAAACGTTGTCTAAAATACACTGGCAATGGAGCAGGAATCGTGATGGAATACTTACTAGAATTAAAAACGAAGGCTTAGCCAAAAAGCTGTGGATCATTCCACAGCTTTTTTATATTGATAATAAAACAGGAAATTAGCCAGAAATGTCGAAATATTATAATGAAATTACTTCTAAGGGGGTAAAGACGTGCTAATGACATTAAACCTGGCCCAAATAGACCAACTTGTTCCACAAAC
>CAZKEO010000264.1:2829-3527 GCA_964551785.1 uncultured Eubacteriales bacterium
GCCCCAGCTGGCGGAGCCATCGCGGGCCGAGCAGCTGGTGCTCGACTACGCGCGTCAGGTAGCTAGTGACCAGGAACGTGCTGAATGCTTAATTAAATTAACTCGCCAAGGCAATGGTCAAGCTGCTGAGGAATTATTGGAGATGAAAGCAATCTTAGGGGAATTATCCTGCGTTAGTCAGGAGATTAACCTAGTGCTCAAGGAATACTTGGCCACAAACGGCCTAGAATTAGCAGAAAAATTATTACGAGAAGGAAATATCCCGAAAGTAAAAACCTTAGTTCAACAGTTGAAAAAGCTGCCAACCAACAGTGTATTATTCCAAAGTTTAGCTGGTCTAGCAGCAGAATCTTTGCGGGCAGAAGCTTGGTCTACCCGTCAGGGCGCCTTGGAAATCCTAGCTGTTTGCCCGGAGATTGAGGGTAAGTGGCTGATTCAGGCTTTTCAGGACAACCGGGTATACAACAGAGTCCTGACCATGAGCATGCTTATTCGTTGGTTATCTGGGCGTGCTGTTTTTAAGGTTAAGGATCTGGAAGGAGATGCCTTATACCAGTTTATCTACCAAGCTTGTCAGGATACTTCGCCGCCTGTCAGGGAAAAGGCGATTTTAGCTTTAGTTAATTTGCAACATCCAGAGATACCTAACTATCTGCAAGAGATTGCCTGCCGTCCAACTGAAACCATCAAGGTGAGAA
>CAZKEO010000264.1:3537-3888 GCA_964551785.1 uncultured Eubacteriales bacterium
TAGTGATGAGTTTTGGCTGTTTACTTACCAACTGAGAGCGGACTCCCGGTTTTCGATGCGTCTTTATATTAGAGAATTAATTTTGGAAACAGGTATTGTGGCCGAGTTTGAATCTACTGAATTCCCAGTAGATAACTTCGAAACAGATGATACATTGTACTGGGGTAAATATTATTGTTTTCTTTCAGACGAGTTCAACTCTCTAGACTTGCTGCTTCAGGAATGGTGGCAGGCCTATGGGGAAAAAAGGGTAGTGCCGCGGGGTACTGATCAGGAACTAATGGCCCGGCTTCGTGCAATCGGGCCCGTGGAAAAGCTTTTGCCACAAATATTAATTTTTTACTTAGAGGG
>CAZKEO010000265.1:0-3877 GCA_964551785.1 uncultured Eubacteriales bacterium
CAGCCATTTCTAAGGGTGACACTCCCTTAGTCAGTCCTCCTAAGGCTAATGCCAGTCCTCGGTCACTATCTAGTAGAGGCAAACCCAGAGCCCTTCCCATTTTAAAACCAGTATCTACCCCGATTTCCTGTAATAACTTAACTGCATACACATTGACAGAATTTTTCAGGGCAAAAGTCATGTCAATAACCCCAAAGCTACGCCCACCGTAGTTCTGCGGCTGATAGCCATTCGAAGAATTCAATTGGTTATTCATTCTGTAGTTAACCGGAACTCCTTGTTCTAAGGCAGGAGCATAAACTACCAGTGGCTTAATGGCTGAACCCGGTTGGCGCCTTAATTGGACCGCCCGATTGAAACCTCGAACTGCCTGGTAGCTTCTTCCCCCTACCAAGGCCCTAATTTCGCCTTTGTGATAATCTACAGTAGCAATTGCCCCTTGCACCGGTATGCCTCCACTGTCAGGAGGAAAATTTAGCTTGTTAGCTATGGTTGCTTCTGCCACACTCTGGACTTGCGGATCTAGCGTGGAATATATCTTGTATCCACCACGGTAAAGCTCTTCCTCCTTGATCCCATATCTGCTACCAGCTTCGTTGATTACCTGATCGATGAAATAAGGGAAACGCTGTTTATTTCGACTCGGCAGACCCACCACTTTTAAGGCGGCCTCCCTAGCTTGATCGGCGTCCATCGAAGGCAGTACTCCCAAGCCCTCCATGATTGTCAGCACCAGATTTCTGCGTTGCAAAGCAGCCTCAGGGTTCTGATAGGGGGAATAAACACTAGGATTTTTAGGTATGCCTGCTAATAAAGCTATTTCTTCTGGTTGCAGCTGATCGACATTTTTACCGAAATACAGGCGCGAGGCTGCCTGAACTCCATAAACCCCATGACCAAAATAAATCCGATTGAGATACATTCCAAGTATTTCGTCTTTGCTGTATCTGTGCTCTAATTCCCTGGCCATAATAAGTTCCTTGACTTTACGCAACCAAGTTTTTTCCTGAGATAAAAACGCATTTCTTACCAACTGCATGGTGATTGTACTACCACCTTGGGCTAACTCACCTTCCTGGAGGTCAACTAGAGCAGACCTGAGAATGCCCTGGATGTCCATGCCGGGATGCTGATAAAAGCGGTTATCTTCTACCGCCAGAAAAGCTTTTTTTAATCGAAGTGGGATTTTTTCGTAACTAAGTAGTACCCGATTCTCAGCACCGTGGAGCTCAGCTACTGGTTTCCCGTTGCGGTCAAAAATTACGGAATTACTAGCTGGTACTAAATCACCATTATCCCACTGATTACTAAACTCACCATAGAAAGCGATTCCTAGTCCGGTGATTAACGCACCACCTGCAAGTAGCGTAAACAAGCAAAATAGCAACACACTAAGCAACACTAATTTGATTCGCTTGACCAAGACCATTCCCCCAGTTTCCCAACGCTGCTCAAAAGTTCTGAATGATTGTATTTTAACAACAAAATCCACGGAAAACAATACTACCAGGGTGCCGAGCTGTACCTCTATTCGTCGCCAATTCCAAGCTTAGCTAATGAACCACCTCTATAGGCCGGTGTAACAACCCGCTCGACCTTGGTAATTTTTATTTTTACTCCAGCCCCCTGCAGGTCGGCCAGCAGACCATAGGTTACTCGTAAAAAACTTTCCATGTTATCCGGATCACCCACTGCCAGCACTTCATAAGGAATCCCTTCACTGCGATTAATAGGCACTTTATTAATTAGAAGATTGCGACCCGCTTCATGTACTGCTGTATTTGCCACTATTCTTTGGCCGTTGACCGCAATAGCTTCTGCGCCAGAATAGCGCAGAATATTAATAATATCCTTGACGTCCCCAGAAAACACCTGGGTAGCCGTGGTCTCTCGATCGTCTAAAGTGATATAGAGGCCAGGTCCTTCCACCGGCAGTTCCCCTGTTACGATTTTAACCTGATTGATTTGGTTGTTGATTTCTGCTACTTTAGCTGTCTCCACAACCCCCTTCTTATAGGCCTCTAATTGCTTTCTAAGGTTTTCTACCCGAGTTGACATCTGATTTTGCTTATTGCGGGCTTGATCCACCACCTTAATTAAGGACTGATATCTGCGGCTAGAGTTTTTAGTTTGTTTTTGAATTTCCACTGTTGCCCGCATTTGTGTTGCTAAGAGGAGTCCTAATACCAACCCGGCAATACCAAGCGGAAGCCTAACCTGCCAATTTCGCAATTGCATCTTCTCACCTCTCACTCTTGTACCCTTGCATATTGGAACTTGGGGGTCTGCCCATAGGCTGGAATCGTAACTTTTTTGAGCTCTTGGACCTCTACCTTGATACCATACTGCTGATTCAAGCTGGTTAGCAAAGGCATCACATCCATGTTAATCGAAGTTTTCAGAGCCGCAGGATCCCCAACAGCCATAATTTTGTAGGGTGGTACTACTAGAGACTTATTAATAAATATGGTTGTCCCCCCGCAAAAAATCTCACTATTAGCAATTAGACGCAAATTATTAATGGCGACTCCCTCTGCCCCTCCAGTCCAAAAGGCATTAACTATCTCCCTTAAAAAGGACTCATGTATGTAGTAATTATTGGGGTCAACCCCTTGTTCTTTTTGAAGTTCACTATCATTAAGAGTTACCACCAGGCCAGGCCCTATTAAGGGTGTTAAGCCCGCCTTAACCCTAGTTGCTTTTAGTTCTTCTCCAAGAGTTTTGATGATATCATCAGACTGCTGGTAGTTCTCGATTCTTTTTTCAAGAATTACCGCTTCATTTTGCAAATCCAGAGAGTCCTGTTCCACCTGTAGCAAAGTGCCGATTAGGTCCTCACTACGTAAATTGGCTGTACCGTTATGTGTTAATCTTTGCTGAGCCTTGAACTGCGTCATGGCTAGCACTCCGAAAATCAAAAATCCAACAGCTACCGTTCTCTGCCAGGGGCGTTGTGGCATGCTCTTTCCTCCTGGTTGCTAAGTAATTTTTTCACTTCATATAATGCCCCAAAATAAAAACGGGATTCCCGAACGGTTATCGGAAATCCCTCTGCTTCAAAAAGAATCCAAACAAATGTCATTCAAGTTGACCAAGCCCGATTGAACTGCAAAAAGCACTACCTGAGTACGGGTTTTTACCCTTAGCTTTTGTCTCACATTACGAATATGATTGCGGACAGTCTTTTCACTAATTACTAAGATATCTGCAATTTTACGGTCGCTGAAGCCTTTAGCAAGTAGCGAAACAACCTCTAGTTCTCTTTTAGTAAGTGGCAAGGCTGTCTTATTACCTGATTGAACAGGAACACTGACTTGACCTGCCAAGATCCTTTTAAATTCATCTAAGATTTTAGCCGTTAGCTCAGGATACTGCTGTTCCTTGGCCTTGGCTATTAAACTGCCCATGTCTTGAAAATTGCAGCCTCTGGGCAAATAATACACTTGTTCAATAGGCTTAAAGGTGATATAGAGGTAAGCTACCGAGGACAAGATTTCTGTGAGAATCCGCACTGAGTTTAAAAACCGGGGACCTGGTAAGTCTATACTGACCAGTAAGGAATCAGGTTTTAGTTCTGAGAGTTGAGTGGTGAATTGTTGTAAATCACTTATTTTGGCTACTACCTCAACATTCCTATTAACTGATTGGAGTTTCTTTATATCTATGCCTTTACTGGAAATATCCCCAACTAAAAGTGTTTGTCTGACCATTACCCGCTCCCTCCTTTCCAGAAGTCTGGTCATTTGTATATTATGAAATTTAGAGAGAAAGGGTGTTGACCCCTGGAAAGAAACTTAGTGGGATTAACAGGTTAGAAACTTCTTAAAGAAGTGGACTAATCTCGCCAGTATAATAACAATCCAGCTGGTGGAGTGCC
>CAZKEO010000266.1:0-3857 GCA_964551785.1 uncultured Eubacteriales bacterium
TACAGCTTGGAAAAATGGGAGGTAAATATGATAAACATAAAATTTTACATTTCATAAAAAGGAGAGGTTTAAGTTTGGGAAATGTCAATCAAAAAATAACTACCTTTTTTACTTTCGCTGGTAAAGCCGAAGAAGCCATCAATTTCTACACCACGGTTTTTGACGAAGCAGCAATCATCAGTATTACTCGTTATGGACCCAACGAGGCTGGTGCCGAGGGCTCAGTGTTACATGCGACCTTTTCACTAATGGGACAACAATTTATGTGTATCGACAGCAGTGTTCAACATGAATTCACCTTTACTCCCGCCATTTCTTTGTATGTCAGCTGTGATACAGAAGCTGAGATTATTCGCTACTTTGAGCAGTTGTCTCAGGGGGGCACAATTTTCATGCCGTTGGCTGCCTATCCCTTTAGTGAAAAGTTTGCTTGGGTTGCCGATAAATATGGTGTGTCCTGGCAATTAAACCTGGCTAAAAGCTGACTCATAGTGACAGGCAAGCCAAACAGACCAGAATGTATCTGGTCTGTTTGGCTTGTTAGCTCAATTTTACCCATTGGAAGAAAGCCCCGGAGAGATATTGTATAAATCGGGAGTCCAATTATTATACCAAACTGAGTTGTCGCTATAGCGCATTACCAGGTCAATCCGGTTTTGCCCTGGAGTGTTAACAGTAGAAAAGGAAGAGTTGTTATAATAACCTCCATCGCTTTCTGAACAATTAGACATGCTCAGAAAATTTAGCCCCCGACAACTGGTGCTCCGCAAATGTTGATTATTATCCAGCCAAAACCAGTCCGCCCAGTCTGGCGGCCGGGAAGTGGGAGCTGGTACTGAGCTAAAGTTGGTGTTTACCCATTCACTCCACCGGGTGCCGTCCCACCACTTAGTTTTTACTACGCCATCTGTACCTCTTCCATATACGTCAATCCTGTTTTCGAACCGGGAGATAGCAGAAGGCATAATATCCGGGGCAAATGAGCCACCCAGAGATTCCCAACTACTCCAATACGAGCCGTTCCAGTAGATGTGCCACATGGCTGAGTCAGTACCTCGTACGAACACATCAACCCGGTTGGGCCCCCATGACGAAGCAGCAGGTCCTGAGGTCAGAATTCCACCTAGTCCCCCCCAGCCACTCCAACCCCCGCCGACATAGTTGTTGTAATACATAGCGTTATCATTACCACGCACGTAAACATCGATCAGGTTTTGGCCACGGGAGATTGCCGTAGGCGCCGAGGTTAAAATGCCACCCATACTTCCCCAGTCACTCCATTGGCCATTCTCAAAAATCTTGTGCCAGAGGGCATTGTCGTAGCCTTGAACGAACACATCTATCCGGTTAGGACCCCAGGAGCTGATGGCGGGGGTGCTTGTTACTGGTCTTCCATTCGGGGTGCCTAAATTTACCCAACCACTCCATGCCATATTATCACCCTCTTAATTAGTACTTAGGCTTATTAACGTTTAGAGATGACTACATTAATGGTCACCTACTAGTATAATATGAAAGAAATTTCAAAGTGCTAATGTTTCAAGGTAGCATTTTAGTTTATCTTGCCAAAATGTCGAAATTATGCTAAATTAATCGCAAGGCAAGCATTATTAAAATAAATATTTCTAAACTAAAAAACCGGGCACAAACCCGGTTTTTTTAGACTAGCAGATTAATTAATACTAAATTTTGAAGCCAGCTACCAATTGCTTTAATTCATCAGCCATTTCGGCAAGAGTATGGGAGGACTGGGATATTTCCATTATAGAAGCTGTCATTTCCTCTGCCGAAGCTGATACTTCCTCGGCAGTGGCTGAGGTTTCTTCGGTTATAGCTGCAATACTTTCCATATCTCTGGCAACTTGATTGCTTGCCAAAGTCACTTCTTCGGTAGAGGCAGTGTTTTCTTGTGTGATTGCATTTACACTGTTTATTGCCTTGACTACTTCTTGACTACTGGTAGACATTTGCTGGGCTGCAGTCGAAATATTTTTAACTTGTAAATAAGTTTCGCGGACTAAGCCCATGATTTCTCCTAAGGCGTTACCGGCTGAGGCCGCCAAATTGACACCTTGCTCAACCTGTACGGTCCCTTCCTGGATAGCGCTACCCGCTGTAAAAGTAAGTGCTTGAATGTTTTTTATTAATTTTTCTATTTCCTTCGTGGCGCTTATACTGCGATCGGCTAGTTTGCGAACTTCTTCTGCGACAACTGCGAAGCCCTTGCCCTGCTCTCCTGCTCTGGCTGCTTCGATAGCTGCATTTAAGGCCAGTAGATTAGTTTGCTCTGCAATACCATCAATTACTAGGATAATTTCGCCGATTTGTTGAGAACGGTCTTCTAGCTCCTTAATTTTGCTTGCTGCTTCAGATACAGAATCTTTAATGATATTCATCCCACTGATTGTAGAGTTAACGGCATTTTCTCCTTGCTCTACTGCTGATTTAGTAAGATCAGCAGACTGTGCCACACTTTCGGCGCTGGAAGCGACCTCTATGATAGTGAGTGACATCTGACTGCTCATATTAGCCGTTATGGAGGCGTTGTGAGCTTGATCCTGAGAACCTGCAGCTACCTGTTGCATGGCATTATTAACTTGACTTAAAGTATTGGTGGTATTAGTAATCAGATTTGTTTGTTCCGATGCTCCTCGGGCAACTTCTTGAATTGCATTTGAAACCTGTTCGACCACCTGAACTGCTTCCGAAGAGGTCGTAGAGAGTTTTTGACTAGTGGTAGCTACCTGATCCGCTGAAGCGGCTAAGCGGGAGATTAACTGCCTGAGGTTCGTCAGCATTTTATTGAACGTCTCAATTAGTTTGCCGATGTCTCCCTTAGCAGTTGCCGTAACAGCTTTAGTGAGATTTCCCTGGGAGATTAAATCTGAAATATCAATCACATTAAGTAAAGGCTTGATAACCGCATTCTTTACTAACAAAGAAACAACTGTACCAAGTAAGCTAGCTAATAAGGCTGCTATTACGATAATGATTGAAGTGTTCCTGAGGTTAGCATTCACCTGCTGATTTGTAATTTCTTCCTGCAGTCTGATGTTTTCGTGCAGTTGCTCTAATTGTTCCGCTAGCTTACTGGCATAAGCATCCATTTCTTCCATCAGAACGGCACCCTGCTGGTTGCCAACTGGATTGACGAGGGCCAATATTTCTTGTTCGATTTTTCTAACTTGCTGATATTCCTGAGCAATTTTTTCGAGAAGCTGTTTACTGCTTTCGGTCCTCAAGGTCTGCCGTAAAATAGTGATGTCCTTTTGTACCTCTTGGTCAAGTTTGCTGTACAAGGCTGCTTCTGCTTGACTACCAGTTATCAGGTAGTCATTGCCTGGCATAACTACTTCAGTAAAGGCCAACTGTAAATCTGCAACCTTTTCCTTTTCATTAGACAATTGCATGAGCTCTGCTGAGTCGCGACCAAGTGAGCTTACGGCCCAGTACGAGATACTAGCTAACAAAACAATAACCAGAACCAGACTGTAAATCAATCTCTGAATGGCACGTAGACTCATAATAACGCCCTCCTTAGTTAGTTAGTTATATATTTCGCAAACTTTTACCAAAATCCTTCTTTTTCTCCACTAAATCCTACAATGCGACAATTATTGCTAAAAAACAACACCCTTTATTTTTTATAATCCGAGTATTATAATAGTGCTAGCAGACTGAACAAGATAAAAAATAAATATGGGGAAGTCATTTGGGGTGCCGCAAGGCTGAGCGGTGCAAACCAACCAATTGAACCTGCACGGGATAATGATAGCGAAGGGACATGCTGCTTACGTTATTCTATGCACCCCTGTTGCGGGGTGTGTTCTAGTGAAGAGGAACGTACAGAAATATTT
>CAZKEO010000267.1:0-3846 GCA_964551785.1 uncultured Eubacteriales bacterium
CCCCCAACCTAGTCTATGAAAAAAGTTATGGTTTACCGACTAACACTTATGCTTCCCTCCTAAAGCTGCCAAATTTGGATCAGAGCTACCCAGCAACAATAGCAGTTCCTTTTACCGAGTTTGCGCAAAAGGCAGCTGAGATGGAAGCAGGCGTTTACACCAAGTATTATGTCCGGGGAGTCGCTCTAAAACCTTCCCTTAATCCAGGTATGCTCGACGCTGCCTATTCAGATACCATCACCATCGAATATGGCATTGAACCACCCATCGAGTGGTTAGATACCTCTTATAGAGAAATCGCCTATGATAACTATGTGCCGGTAAAACTTGCTGTACCACAAATTAAAATGAAAAGTTACACCCCAGTTAAATGGGAAGACAAGGAAAGTCTGAATCACTATTATGTCTTTCAAAAACCTACTGCGGATCAAATTAAATGTCGCTGGAAAAATACTGAATCTGGCGAGGTGCTCTATCCATATGACTTTTTTACCCAAGTCTACTACGCAACTCAAGGAATCTATAATAAAGCGCAATACGAAGCCCAGGTAATTCCCCGAGTCTTAAAAGTGGGCACCCAGGTTTATTTTCCACCCCCTAAAGAGGAGGATAAGCCATGGTATGAGGAACTTTTTGACGGAGTTGTAGGATTTTTCAAAGACCTGTGGGAAACTGTTAAAACCATCGTTAATCAAGTCAGTGCCGCTTACAATAATCTTAAAACAGGACTGATCAGCGCTGTTGTGAGTCTCTGTCCTTTCCCGGAGCTGAAAGGTGCTTTCCAAACTGCACTGGAAGGGTTGGTTAATTACGGACTAGTGGTCGTAGGCTTGCCGCCTACTCTGCCTAATTTTGATCAGTTAACTGAAATGAACTTGGATTACTTGGCCTCAACCGCATTGACTGAAGCAGGAGTACCTAATAATCAAATTACCCAACAGTTAGTTAAAGATGTGGCCAAGGGCATAGGTAAAGAGCTGGAAAATTGTAATAATCATGCTCATTTTAATCCCATTCAGGCAGAGTTTCTAAAGCTTGACCCTGCCTATCAGTATCGGCCAGCCTATATGGAAGTGGAACTAGCCAATCCTTCTAGCGTGCCCTCAGTACCTGGTAGCTTTGACCTTAATGTGGATTTTAACATCAACTACTACAATATGTTAGATCCAGCTTACGGACTTAATCTCGTGGTGGGCAGTAAATATGGTTATGGCACAAGTGCGGGAATTCAGGAGGCTAATGCCTATAATAAACATTTTAAAAATAGCTTAAACGCTAATACTGTTAATTACACCCAAGGTGGCGAAGCAACTTATGATGTCTTTCTGCCAGTTATCGGACAGAAGGTGCCTAGTCTCTATCCAGGTGAAAAGCAGACTCTACGGATCTATTTAACACCTTACTGGAGTGGGCAATGTACTCGCTATCCGACCGGAGAGGCTCTTAGGAGTGAAGACTTCGATAATATGTACTTTAACAATGGCAACAAGAAATTTACCTACTTTACAATTGCTGGACGTTTCCCAACCGCTGAACAATACCTACTAACTCGACCAGGAATGTTCTTCCTAGATCCTAAAACCGACTATTATTTTGAAAACGAAGGCTACTATAACAGTGAACATATCCAAAGGTCAGTAAAAGTAGGCTGGTCGAACTAAAGCTAACCTGCTATTGTCTAGCGGTCGAAACCACCTAGAATTGATATGCTCCCCCTTAGTGACAGTTTTATTATTTACCTGTCTACTTAAGAGGGAGCATATCACATTCCAGGTGGTTTTTCCTCGTACTTGGTTGGACTATGGTATAATTATCTTCAGTAGAAGTGCCCACCCCAAGTTGAAGTGTCTGCAAAGTGGACAATGTGTCTGGAAAAAGGACGCCGAAATGGTCTTGTGTTTGCAGAGAAGCCCTGGCAACTGAGCTTAATGCTTGGTATGATTATTGCTTTAGTAATAACTTACAGTCTAGAACTGTTTCTTAAGGAGAGGTGTGATAAGTGCTATGACCTCGTTACTACAAAACAATTCAACAGATCTCAGATTAAAGGCAATAATTGATAATCCCTACGAAGGACTAATGGCTATTGATTTAACAGGAGTGCTCTTTTTTGCGAATGCCTTTTTCTTGGATGTCCTTAATCGTACCGAACAGGAGATTTTGGGCAAGAAAATATGGGAAGTTATTCCCTCCTGTCGACTGTTTGAAACGGTGGAGCAGGGTTATTCTATTTGGGGCGAAACTTTACGAATTAATGCCAAAGAATTTTTAGTGGGACGTTTTCCGCTTAAGCTGGATGGGCAAGTAGTGGGAGCCATGGTCAAGACGATTTTTCCTGACCAAACCATTGCGAAAGAGATAGTGCAGAAGTTGTCCCAGCCGACTAAGCTGGACAACAATTCAATGCAGACCTTGTGTACCTGCCGTGATATTATTGGGGAGACACCACCAATGCTCTATGTTAAAAAGTTAGCTCGCCGAGCGTCGCGGACTAGTTCAACTTTGCTCATCACCGGAGAAAGCGGAACGGGAAAAGAAATAATCGCCCAGGCCATTCATACCCGTTCTGTCAGGCGAGAAGCGCCCTTTATTAGTGTCAACTGTGGGGCGATACCCGAAAACCTGTTGGAGTCAGAGCTCTTTGGTTATGTCGATGGGGCCTTTACAGGTGCTAAAAAAGGTGGCAAACCTGGTAAGTTTGAATTGGCAAATGGGGGAACAATCTTATTAGATGAAATTGGCGATATGCCGTTATATATGCAGGTCAAAATTTTACGGGTGCTCCAGGAAAAAGCAGTTTGGAGAGTTGGGGCAACTACACCAACTAAGCTGGATGTGCGGGTAATGGCTGCCACCCATACCGATTTGAAAAAGCTGGTGCAAGAAAAGAAATTTCGCGAAGATCTGTACTATCGCTTAAATGTCCTAGAAATAAATATTCCCCCATTAAGAGAAAGGCTGGAGGATTTGACGCTTTTAATTGAAGCGCTAATTCAACGGATTAATCAAAAAATCGGCTCTGATGCTCAAGGAATCACAAAATATTCGCTAGAAGCATTAAAACGCTACAGTTGGCCGGGCAATGTCAGAGAATTAGAAAACATGCTTGAGCAAGCAATTAACTGGAGTGATGAGCCCATTATCGATGCCAACAACATTCCCATTAGACCCTGGGAAGCTGAAGTAGAAAATAATTCCGCTGATACGAGCAAACCTTTTCACAATCACGTAGAAGCAACGGAGCGCGAATTAATTATTAAGGCCTTAGAAAGAACAAAGGGTAATAAGGCACAAGCGGCTCGAGAACTCAATATACAGCGTTCAGTGTTATATAAAAAGATCGAAAGAATGAACATTTGAGCACCGCTGTAAATGCTGATCCAGGTCAACTCCGGGTGGCGTGGTTACCCTCCAGGCACTGATACTCCACTTCCGGCCAAATCATCTGCTCGTTTCCTGCTACGGCCAAACTCATCTACTGCTTGCCCTAGGGCACAGTGGCCTTCGCTACGGAACCTGCGCAGTGATTTAGTTACCACAAGGGCACCCCGCATCTCTATGTCGCTCCCGCTCCGAGAGTTGACGTCGTCCGGAAGCTCCGTAAAGTGCCTTTCAGGTAACCACGCCACCCTTCGTATCTCAAAGGTTTTGGCACAAAAATGTTAGCAGACGATTACTGGTTTGAACGGATTATATCCTGGTTAAGGACAGGAATATACTGGTAGTTACCAGAGCTGAGACAATATGATGTAGCCCAGTCCAATTTTCCTACTCGGTTTATTAACATATGCTTGAATTACGCCCAGGTCGGGTACCTGTTCCGGTTTAGGAGCATCTCACGAAGTA
>CAZKEO010000268.1:0-1325 GCA_964551785.1 uncultured Eubacteriales bacterium
GAGGTGCCTGAGCCAACGGTAGAAATACCGATTGATGCCTTTATTGGTAACGACTATATTCCAGATCAAGCTCGCAAAATGGAAATGTACCGTAAAATTATGTTAAGTCGACTAGTGGAAGCTGTAGAGGAAGTTGGCGAGGAGCTAGTTGATCGTTTTGGAGATCCTCCGGAACCAGTCCAAAATTTGTTGGACATTGCTAAACTAAAAGCCCTCTGCTGTGAACTAGGCTTATCCGGAGTAGCCCTAAACGGGACTAATCTGCTTTTTACGTTCTTCGACCAGCCCCTCGTCTCAGGGCAGCAGTTGGTTGAGCTAGCGGCTCACTATCGCAATCTCTCATTTGCGGCAGCTCCCCAAATCCAAATGAAGTTGGCCGTCCGCAAAATGAGTCATCAGCAAATGGTCAAAGAGGCAATTACCTTATTAACAAGAATCAAAAAGCAGGAAGCTGCCAGCTAAAGAAAATGTAGTACATAGGCTTGTTAGAAAAAACTTGTGTCTGTCCAATTTAATTTGATATAATGGTTGCATAACAGGAAAGGGGTTGTGGATAAATGAATAAATGGCATAAAGCCACCAGTTTTATTTTGGCAATTGCCATGGCAGTTACAGTAGCCGGTTGTGCCAAAAAAGCGGAGAATGAAGCGGTGGCAACGGTAAATGGGGAAGAAATAACCCGAGCTCAGTTGGATAAGCGCGTTAACAAGATGGCGGAAATTTACAAAACACAGGGTCTGGATTTCAACAGCGCCCAAGGCAAAACCATGAAGGCAGCATTAGAAAAACAACTGCTGGATGGCATGGTTGAAGAAAAGATTTTAATGCAGGAGGCAGAGAAACAAGGTGTGCTCCCTTCTGAAAATGATATCAAAGCGAAAGTTGATGAAACCAAGAAGAAGTTTACTACTGAAGAGTTGTTCTTGAAGGCCTTAAAAGATTATAAAATGGATGTCAAGGAATTCGAGGAATGGACTAAGCAAAATATTGCCCTAGATGCTTTATTTACTAAAGAAACAAAGAATGTTGCCGTTAAAGAAGAGGATATCAAAAAATATTACGACCAAAACAAAGATACCTTTAAGCAACCGGAAAAGGTCAAGGCGCGTCACATTTTGATTAAATTTGACACAGCTACGGAAAAAGTAGGTCGTACTGATGCCCAAGCAAAACAAGCAGCTCAAGCGCTATTAGACCGGATCAACAAAGGTGAAGATTTCGCTACCTTAGCGAAAGATAAGACTGAAGACCCTGGCTCTAAAGAGAAAGGTGGCGAGTACACCTTTGGCCGCAATGAAATGGTTAAAGAATTTGAAGCTGCTGCT
>CAZKEO010000268.1:1335-3838 GCA_964551785.1 uncultured Eubacteriales bacterium
TTGGTCTAACTCCTGGTAAGGTAACCAAAGCCCCAGTCAAAACTATGTATGGTTACCATATTATTAAATTAGAAGAAAAAATCCCAGCAAAGCTAAAGACCTTTGAAGAAGCTAAACCTGAGTTGCAAGCTAGTCTGCCACTTCAGAAAAAACAAGAAGCTTTTGCGAAATTTACAAGTGAATTAAAGGCTAAGGCCAAAATCAAAATAAATCTCCCTGCTGCTCCGGCACCTGCACCTGGACAGGGTGGTATGCCTGGAACCGGAACCATGCCTCCACAAGGAACAAAATAATTCATACAGAAGCTTGGCGTGCCTTAGGGTAATGTCCAAGCTTTTGTTGAAAATAGTTACTATCTGTTGGTAAAAAATGAATAATTCCCTCTAGGTGGATATATACTATCTCTGAAAGTAAAGCTCCTCAAATCCACTGAGAAAAGGAGGGAAGGATTAACACATGAAAGCTACAGGTATAGTGCGTAGAATTGACGATTTGGGTAGAGTAGTTATTCCCAAAGAAATCCGCAGAACCCTTAGGATTCGCGAAGGAGATCCCTTGGAAATCTTCGTGGATAGAGACGGGGAGGTTATTCTAAAGAAATACTCACCTATTGGTGAGTTGGGAGAATTCGCTAAGGAATACGCTGACTCTTTACATGAAGCTATTGGACATATAGCTTGTATAGCCGATCGAGATGCCATTATTGCGGTAGCTGGGGCACCTAAAAAAGAATTCCTGAATAAGCCGCTAGGTTCTGCTGTCGAAAAGGTTATGGAGGAACGCAAAACTGTCTTGATTAATCACCCAGGCGAACATGCCCACTGTAAAGGATGTATAACCGATGGTGATGAGGCAACCTGTAAATTTTCCTCAGAAGTAATTGCTCCAATTATATCTCAAGGTGATCCGATTGGCGCAGTTATTCTCCTTTCAAAAGAGCCTAATAGCCAAATGAGTGAGATGGAGTTGAAGCTGGTTGAAACAGCTGCGACATTTTTGGCTAAGCAAATGGAACAATAATTTTAGGGCAGCATACCTAGTATGCTGCCCTAATTTATAATTATGGAGGGTAATCGTGAGTACTAAAGCAAACAGCGCTAAAATAAGCATCATAGGGCTAGGTCCAGGGGGAATTAGCGGGTTACCGCTTGGTAGCTATCAGCTACTCCAACAGAGTAACCGGACCTGGCTCCGCACAGGGATCCACCCTGCTGCAGAGGAATTAAAGAGCAAGGGTATTAATTTTGTTACTTTCGATGAAGTATATGAAAAGGCAGCTAACTTTGAACAGGTTTATCTGGAAATTGCTCAAAGGCTTTGTCAAGAGGCTACTGAGGGTAATCTAATTTACGCGGTACCGGGACACCCACTAGTAGCAGAAAGTTCAGTTCAGGCAATCCTAGCTTTAGCACCTGAGTTAGCTATTGAGGTCGAAATAATACCTGCCATGAGCTTTTTAGATGTGCTATTCCCTGTACTACGATTAGACCCAGTAGCAGGCTTCTGCTTGTTGGATGGTTTGAGCTTGGAGGAAGTCGTAATAGCTACCACCTCTTTACCGACTGTCATTACCCAGGTTTATAACCAAACGGTGGCCTCTCAGGTTAAATTAAGCTTAATGGATGTTTATCCAGATGAACACCTAATAACCGTAGTGAAAGCGGCTGGTGTGCCCACAGAGGAACGTGTAGAACAGGTTCCGCTTTATGAGCTGGACAGGTTACCGTGGATTAATCACTTAACTAGTATTTATGTACCAGCAATTAGCCAGGAGCAACGTGCGGAGAGCGACCTTGATGCTAATTTAGCTAGGTTGGTTAATGTAATGGCTGACTTAAGGAGTGAACAGGGTTGTCCCTGGGACCGGGAGCAAAGTCACGAAAGCCTGAAAAAGTACCTCATCGAAGAAGTATACGAGGTTCTAGAGGCGATAGATTTAGGAAATATGCATAAAATATGTGAAGAATTGGGAGACTTATTACTGCAAATAATCTTTCATGCCCAAATTGCTAGGGAGAATGAATATTTTGACATCAACGATGTAATAATGAAAATAACGGAAAAAATGATTCGACGCCATCCACATGTTTTTGGCAATCTTGAGGTTTCCGGCAGTGAGGAGGTATTGGTAAATTGGGAGCAGATTAAGGCCGGGGAAAAAGCTGCACAAGGAGAGGATAGAAAATCTGTTCTAGATGGTGTTCCCCCTGGCTTACCGGCATTGATGCGGGCGGAAAAGTTGCAAGCTAAAGCAGCTAAGGTTGGTTTTGACTGGCCAGATTATCAGGGGGCTTGGGAAAAGGTGCTAGAAGAAACCCAGGAAGTCAACCAAGCGTTAGCTGAGCAGGACCTGATTAACTTAAGGGAAGAACTGGGAGATTTGTTGTTTGCTAATGTCAATTTAGCACGATTCTTTAAGTTGGATCCGGAAGCTGCTTTAACCAGTACTAACAATAAATTTATGAGAAGATTTGCCTACATAGAGCAAGTTTTGCGAGAAAGG
>CAZKEO010000269.1:0-3798 GCA_964551785.1 uncultured Eubacteriales bacterium
CATCGTGAATTGACCGAGCACTATCAAAATTCCTAGTAAAAAAATACTCCAACTAAAGCTTCGAGTTAAAGCTACTTTCCAGGTAACCCCAAAGCTCAGCCCTATCAATACCTGGATGGTCAAAAAGGATAAGGCGATGATTAGCTGCCACTTTTTTATTAACACAGTCACCTTATGCCCCCAATCTGCATTATTTCACGGCCTGACCTTGATTTAGAGTGCGGATGTATAACTTCCCGTCATTAGTATCAAATTCAATTGTTCTACCAAAGTTACCTCCCGTGTCTTTAACTAACACCGGAATACGTTCCTTTGCTAGTTTATCTAACACTGCTGCAGCATTTCGCTCACCTACCCGCATAATATCAATATTATTGGCGAAAGCAAACATCTGTGCTCCACCTGCTATTTTGGCTACTAATCTGGTGCGATTGGCACCCAAGGCAACCATTTCCATAATTAGTTGTGGGATAGCAGAATCAGCAAATTTTGCGGGGTTGATAATTCCTCTGGACTGCTTACTATCAGGAAGCATGATATGGGCCATACCACCTACTTTTGCAAGTGGGTCATATAAACAAATTCCAATACAGGAACCTAAACCAGACGTTAATAGTCTGTTAGGTGCTTTGGTAGCTTTCAGATCAGCCATGCTAACCTTGAGTGTATTCTCCATTCTTTTCTACCCCTAAGGCGGACAAAATTTTTGTTAAAGAGCCTGGATCAGGAATCAGGAAAAAATTCCCGGCAATACGATGATCTTGTTCCGCAAATTCAGTTTCGATAACTAGTGCATGATCACTTACAAAGCCGTATTGGTAGAGGACTGCATTTAAGATTGCGCCTGCCATATCGATTGAGATGGACGGCACTGATGGAAAGAATTTCAGACCTGTAAAGGAACTCAGGGAATTTAGAAAGGATCCAGAAACGATATTTCCCATCTCTTCTAGAGCTGAAATGTTATTCTGGTCAACTTTTTCAGTTGTGCCTAGTGGACGATTAAAGAGCATGTCAATTAAGAGTTTAGCGCTCTCAGTTGAAAAAATAAATAGGATATTACAAGGAGCTACGCCCTCAACGCGTAAATAGATTCCAGCGACTTGTCGTTCAGCACCTCCGACGGTGTTTGCTACCTCCTCAAAAGGCAAGACATTAACACCAGGGACGGTCATGCTAATTTTTCTTTGGAGCATTTGTGCTAAAGCAGTTGCACCACTTCCTGCGCCAATGTTACTCACTTCCTTCAAAACATCTTTTTGAAGTGCTGTGATAGTTAATAATTCATCTGGCATCATTTGACCCCCTCGCACCTATCTTTTGACGAAAGAATTGTGTCAGAGACTTTGGGTCAAGCATAATCCAAAAATCGCCACCTGATTTAGCAACTCCTGTCACGTAATCCCGCTGGGTCTGAGCGTTCACCTCGGGAGTAGCTTCGACTGCAGTTGTAGGTAAACGAAGTACCTCTGAAGCACTGTCTACCATAATGCCGAAGCGGATATCCTCTACCTTAACGATAACGATTCTGCTATTATCAGTGGTTTTTTGGGTTTTATTTCCAAACAGTTTATGTAAGTTAATTATTGGGACAACTGTGCCGCGTAAATTAATCACACCGTCCACATGTACATGAGTATTCGGTACTCTGGTTAATGGTTGAATCCGCACAATTTCTTGGACATTGTGAATATCTAGGGCATAATTTGCTTCCCCTATTTTGAAAGCAACTAACTGTAGTTGTAACTCATAGAAGTTGTCCTCGTTCATCTCAAGCCCTCCTAAACCAAGGTCGATATATCCAAGATTAATGCTACAGTGCCATCACCTAGGATAGTAGCACCACCAATTCCTGGCATTCCACCTACTAGTTCTCCTAGAGTTTTGATAACTACTTCTTGTTGACCAACAAGTTCATCAACCAACAAGCCTAATACTTTACCACCACGGCGTACTACCACTACTAACAATTCTTCTTCACCGCTCCACTGAGTGGCTGGAAGTCCAACTAGTGTTTCTAGTCTAAAGATTGGTAGGATATTACCGCGAAGTAGCATGGTATCCATTTCCTGAATTTGTTTGATTTCTTTAGTAAAGATACTGGTCGTTTCATCAATGAAGCTTAAAGGTATGGCATAGGTTTCATTGCTAATCTTCACCAACAGCGCTTGGATAATTGCTAGGGTGAGCGGTAATTGCACTCTGAAGGTAGTACCAAGACCTGCTTTACTAAAGATTCTACATTCCCCACTTAGTGCTTCAATTTTGGAGCGAACGGCATCAAGACCAACGCCACGCCCTGAAACATCGCTGATCTTTTCAGCAGTACTAAAGCCAGGTGCAAAAATGAGATTAACAGCGTCTTGCTCTTCAAGTGCCTCAGCATCGGTAGCTGTAATCAAACCTTTCTCTATAGCTTTAGTTTTGATAATTTCAGGATTGATACCCTTGCCATCATCAGAAACTTCAATGATGATATTATTACCTTCATGCCGTGCAGATAGCTTAACAACTGCAGTATCAGCTTTTCCCTGTTCTAGCCGTTCAGTTGGTGATTCTATCCCGTGGTCAACAGAGTTTCTAATTAGATGTACTAAAGGATCACCAATTTCGTCTATCACGGTACGGTCTAATTCCGTTTCTTGACCTTCAATCACTAATTCAATGTTTTTACCCAAATCCTTCGCTAAATCTCTAACCATACGGGGAAATCGAGAGAATACATTTTCGATTGGAACCATTCGTACCTTCATGACAAGATTCTGCAAATCCACAAATACCCTGTCCATCTGTTCCACTGTCTCTGATAAGGCTTGATTTGCTGAACTCTTACCGATTTGGGCTAGTCTGGTTTTGTTGATGACTAATTCGCCAACAAGGTTCATTAATTTATCCAGCCGGTTGATATCTACTCTAATGGTAGCTGATGCTTTCGATTTTAAGGGTTGTAGTTTGGGTAGGATGTTTTCTTTCTGAGCATTGTAAGGTGACTGGCCTTGAGTTGGTGATTTGAGGCCAGCGGAACTCTGCATCGTATCTGTACTAGCTGATTGTTGACCAGTATGCTTAATTGTTCCTGCAGGTGCATTAATTTCTCTGATTTCTGGCTTCTCAACCTCTGCTACACCACTAGCTGCGGTATCAACACTTTCTCCAGACGCCATGGTTAATAGTACAACTTCAAAGCTTTGGGCAAATTTTTCGTCTTCAATGTCTGATACAGAAGGTACAGTTTTAATAATATCCCCTAACTCTTCTAGCCTTTTGAATACCATAAAGGCCCGTGCTGATTTCATCACACAGGAAGGTTTAATGGTGATAACAAGATGGAAACAACTATAGCCATGCTCGGCAGCCTCGTTGAGGAGATTTTTTTCATATTCATTGAAGCTTATCTCTGGTTCCGCTGTTTTTGCAGGAATACTCGTAGTAACGCACGACTCAACTTCTTTGCTGGGCATAGCTTGATCAGCAACATCTTGGTTTAGGCAGACCTGTAATTCTGCTAATAATGGAGAGACATCTAGCTCCACTGTTTCTCCGTTACCTATAGTCTCGACCATACTTTCCAGATTGTCTAGACAACGAAACATCACATCAAGGATCGTACTAGAAACTTTAAGTTCTGCGTTGCGGAGCTTTTGTAGGACATTTTCCATTTGGTGGGTCAATTCCGCAATTTGATTAAATCCCATTGTGGCAGACATACCTTTTAACGTATGGGCAGACCGGAATATTTCATTAACCAACCTTAGGTCTCCGGGATTGCTTTCTAAACCTAGTAGTCCCTCATTAAGA
>CAZKEO010000270.1:0-3790 GCA_964551785.1 uncultured Eubacteriales bacterium
TTTGCCCTGCGCAAGAAGGCTCGAACCCTAGCTAAGAGTCCTGTTAAATCAAACGGCATTACTAAATATTCATCTGCCCCAGCATCTAAACCCTCTACCCGGTCAGTAACTTAATCACGGGCGGTCAAGAGCAAGATAGGTAGAGAACTTTCCGCACGTAAACGCCGGCAAACCTCCAGGCCATCTAAAACAGGCATCATCAAGTCTAGGACTACTAATTCAGGTGGACTAGCCCAAGCTTGTTTCAGGGCGTCCAGTCCATCATTCGCAACATCAACAAGATAGCCTTCGAACAGCAAGGCCCTTTTTAATAATTGGGTGATTTTCGGGTCGTCATCGACCACCAGAATCTTAGCACTCATAGCTCTAACCTCCTGCCTTTATTGTACAATAAAATACTCAAAGAGAAAAACACCTTGAGCAGGTGTTCTTCCAAGGACCAGAGCTTAGCGCTGATTTTGCTGGGCAGCAATGGTTACCTCAATGTATTTAGTAGTACCGTTTCGGAAAACGGGCAGAATTGCCTGATCTCCCACTTTGCTTTTTTGCACTAATTTGGGCAGGTCATCTGAAGTTTTGATAGCTTGTTTGTTAAACTCCAGGATAATATCTCCACGCTGCAGGCCAGCCTTTTCCGCCGGACTGCCAGCGACTATTGAGGACACGATTACACCCTCCGTGTTTTTTAAGCCGAAATAGTTAGCCAACTCTTTGGTGACTGGTTGGAGATAGACGCCTACCCAGGGCTTGGTGACTTTGCCATTTTTCATGAGGTCTTGTAGGATAGCTTGTACCGTACTAGTAGGAATCGCGAAACCGATGCCCTGTGCTTGTGCATTTACGGCTGTATTTATCCCCACCACTTCACCAGCTAGGTTTAAGAGAGGGCCGCCGCTATTCCCGGGGTTAATAGAGGTATCAGTTTGTAAGAGGTTTTCATAATGACGGTCTTCAATATCGACAGGCCGTCCCTTGGCACTGATTACCCCTACGGTGACAGTATGGTCTAAGCCATAGGGATTGCCAATTGCAATAACCCAGTCCCCAACCAAGATGTTTTCAGACTTCCCCAGGGGAAGGAATGGGAGTTCCTTCTCTGCCTTGATTTTTAAGACGGCGAGGTCTTTATCATAGTCAGAGCCCACCAGTTGAGCGGTAAAGGGTGTAGCATAACCAGTGACGGTTACAGTGATTTTATCGGCACCATCGATCACATGTTCATTAGTAAGAATATAGCCATCTTTCGAAATAATAAAACCAGACCCCATCCCTTTTTCAATCGATTGCTGCTGGGGTAGCATTTCTTGGTTCCCGAAAAAATCCCGGAAAAAGGGATCATTAAAATAGGGGTTATACTTGTGCGCATCATTGACACTAACCTGAGTTTCAATCTTAACTACCGCAGGGCCTGTCTTGGCCACCATATCTCTAATGGTGGTAGGACCCAAAAGTGTGGCTGGGTTCTTTACCTGGTAATCAGTAAGCTGTCCACTGGTAGCAGTCTTAACTGCTTCAGCCTGGGCGGATTTTCCAAGCAAGTTGGGGTTAAAGGCGACTATCCAGCCGCTTAAGGCCAGCATGCCAGTTAAAAAGGAAATAACGATGATTCCCACAAGTGGTCGCTGTGTTTTATTTGTGTCAGACATGTATTTCAACCTCCTCACCATTTGTCTTAATAATGCACGCTTAAACTGAAAACAACCTGAAAATAGCATAAAAATATGTTAAAACTTGACACCAATCACTCAAAGCCTCATAATTAGATGACGCTTCTTCCCAGGTTTGAGAAGT
This sequence comes from uncultured Eubacteriales bacterium, assembly GCA_964551785.1. Taxonomy (GTDB): domain Bacteria; phylum Bacillota; order Carboxydocellales; family JAJZTU01; genus CAZKEO01. Next base: position 1,792 of record CAZKEO010000270.1, read on the forward strand.
TAGACCAGTAGATAGGAACTGCTCGCAAGCTTACTGTAATATTGAATTAATCCCTGGAGAAAATGATAGACTATAAATAACTATATAGAACAAAGGAGAAATTAAATGATTACCTTTTCAGAATTGAAATTAAGTGACCCCGTACTCCAAGCAATAAGCAATATGGGTTTTGAAGAAGCAACACCCATCCAAGAACTAACCATCCCCATCGCCATGCAGGGCAAGGACTTAATTGGACAAGCCCAGACCGGAACGGGAAAAACTGCCGCGTTTGCTATTCCACTAGTGGAACAGTTCACCATCGGCTTAGAGCATATTCAAGGCATCGTGCTAACCCCTACCCGCGAATTAGCTGTCCAAGTGGCCGAAGAATTAAACAAAATCGGGCAATATAAAGGCATTCGCACACTGCCCATCTATGGTGGTCAGGATATCAATCGGCAAATTCGGTCCTTAAAAAACCGCCCCCATATCATCGTGGGCACACCTGGCAGATTAATGGACCATATGCGTCGCAAAACCATCCGCTTACAACAAATCAAGCTGGTCGTGTTGGATGAGGCTGATGAAATGCTCAACATGGGCTTTGTAGAAGATATTGAAACAATTCTGCAGGAGATCCCTACTGAACGCCAAACCTTACTATTTTCAGCCACCATGCCAAGGCCTATCCAGATTCTGGCCCAACGCTTTATGAAAGATCCGGAAATGGTAAGTATCAAAGGGAAAGAAGTAACTGTTCCCAATATCGAGCAAAATTATCTCGAGATTCCAGAAAAACAGAAATTCGATGTACTTTGTCGTCTGCTGGATATCCAATCACCTGATTCTGCGATTATCTTCGGCCGGACCAAGCGCCGGGTGGATGAAGTGTCAGAAGCCTTGAGCAAACGGGGCTATTCCGCAGAAGGTATCCATGGAGACCTCACTCAGTCTAAACGAGATAGCGTCATGCGTCAGTTTAAGGAAGGTACCATTGAAATACTGGTAGCTACTGATGTGGCAGCAAGGGGTTTGGATATTAGTGGTGTAACACATGTCTATAACTTTGACATCCCGCAGGATCCGGAAAGCTATGTACACCGCATTGGCCGGACTGGTCGTGCTGGCAAAACTGGTTTAGCAGTTACCTTTGTAACCCCCAGAGAAATGAACCAACTAAGAAATATCGAGAACCTCACAAAACGTAGAATAATTCGTAAACCTATCCCGACTATGACTGAAGCAATTGTAGGTCAACAGCGCTTAACGATGGAAAAGTTGCTACGGGTAGTGGAAGAAGAGGACTTTTCGCAATACAAAGGGTTGGCTGAGGACTTGCTGGAAGAAACAGATTCCGTTACGCTGTTAGCAGCTGCCTTAAAACTATTGACTAAAGAACCTAACTTAACCCCAGTACAAGTATCAGATGAGGCACCGCTCCGGGCCAAGGCGCCCTTTAAGGGTCCTCAGGAGTACAGAGGCTATCGCAGAGATAACCGAGGACCAAGTACTGGCAACCGAGGTGGGGGTGGACCACAACATGGTGGTGGCTCCAGAAGTGGCGGCGGCTACAAAGCAGAAGGCCGGGCCAAGCGTAATAATGCCTGGAAGGACAGATAGTAACAGGAACAGGGTGGAAGTTGCTAGAACTGAGACGGTACGAAGTAGCCTACCAATTTTCATATGCGGTCTATTACAGCATCACAGAATCACGCCCAGGTCAAGTACCTGATCCGGTTTAGGAGCATCTCACGAAGTAAACCTAGAAGGTCTTAGTGACGCTGGCACCCAAGGGCATCCCGCATCCCTACGTCACTATGTTCCAAGGGCTGCGTCACAATAGAATTGCTCCGCTCACCACGGATGGTGAGCGCCTCTGAGGTGGCACGATGCCACGTCGATAAAGAAAACTAGGCTTGTACCGAGCATATGCGAAGGTACAAGCCTTTGTTGCACTTAGTTGGCGATTTCTATTAGCCTAGCAAACTTAGACCTTCTTTTTACTTACGTGCAATGC
>CAZKEO010000271.1:0-3755 GCA_964551785.1 uncultured Eubacteriales bacterium
GCACCAGCGCCTAAACCAGCACCTGCACCAGCGCCTAAACCAGCGCCAGCGCCAGCGCCAGCACCTGCACCAGCACCTGCACCTGCACCTGCACCTGCACCAGCGCCAGCGCCTGCTACTATGAACCAGTTCGAGTTAAAAGTAGTTGAGTTGGTCAATGTTGAAAGAGCTAAAGCTGGCCTGAAGCCACTTGTAGCAAGTGCCCAAATCTCGAAAGGTGCCAGAGCTAAGTCCCAGGATATGCTCGACAATGGTTACTTTGACCATACTTCACCAACATATGGTTCACCGTTTGAAATGATGAAAACCTTTGGTATTCAGTATACGGCTGCAGGCGAGAATATTGCTGCAGGCCAGGCTACACCTGAAGCTGTTGTTACAGCTTGGATGAACAGCCCAGGACACCGTGCCAACATCTTAAATGGCAACTTTGGTAAGATTGGTGTCGGCTATGTAAACGGAAGTCAAGGTGCTTACAAGCATTATTGGACTCAGTGGTTTACCAACTAACCTTCTTATTGGTCTAAAATAGTATCAGGCTGTTGGCCTTATGAACTGAGTTTTGTTCATTAGGTCAGCAGCCTGATTTATTATTTTGAAGTCATTAAACCAGACAATATCGTAGGAAAAAGTGCTGTAAGAATTGTGCTTGTTGCTGTTTCTGGCTAAGTAACCCCTTGAGCTTATTGACAAATTTAGCCTCTGGCCAACTTTTGGAGCCTGCATAATAACGATCTGCTAGACGCCAGAACTTTTGGGGAAACTGCAAGAATGCTAACATAACAGGATATTCCTCGGTTGCTATCGGGTTAATTAAATGATAGGTAGCTAGAATTTCTACAGCCTTGGCCATATCCCATTGGCAATGTTTTAAGGTTCTTTGGACTAAACGTACTAAATCAGTTACTCTCAGGTCAAAACGGCTGTAGTCAAAGTCAATTAGGTAACCTGTGCCCTCTGAACTGATGATGAAATTGCGAGCTGCTACATCCCGGTGAACCATGAAACGGCGGGCACGAGCCTGCTCGGCTATTTGATGATATTGGCTACGGGTTAGTGTTTTCAGCGCTAGTTGGGCCATCCTGAGGTAATAATTAAAATGCGCCAGAAAAAGCTGGTCAAATGCACTGAGTTGGCGTTTTTGCTCGACTTTTGTTTTATTAGCTTGTAAGGCTAATATTCTTGCTTGGAAAATAGCAGGCCATTGCTCCCACAATTCAGCAGCCTGAGCTTCTGGCCCTAGGTAGAGGCCATAAGAAGCTAAATGAAAGTTAGCTAGAGCTTGAGTGGCTGCCTTGAGATGTGTCCGGCTGCGGAAATCACAGCGCACACCTTCAATCCATTCATTTAAAAGATAGAGGTCATTACCATCAGTTACATAGGTTTTTCCCTCCAGGCAGTGGACTACTTGAGCGCACTGGTAAAACCCTTTTTTAGCTAAGTGGTCGATGGCTGCCCCCATATAGGCCAGTTTTTTGGGGGAGACCCGGACATTTTTCAAACAAAAAATACCCTGCTTGGTATGAACTTTGAAAACATTATTCTGGATTGTACTAAACTTTTTGGATTGGAGACCATAGCTTGCTAAAACATCGTTCAGCTTAGTTGTTGAGATTTTCGGCATAAGATGCCTACCTCCTGTGAATCATTGACAGCGAAGGCTGCAGGTTAAAAGTAGCATTGCTATATTTTATTCCTGGCTGAACGGAACTGTGCCTTGGCAGGGAATAGAACCAAGCTAAGCGAATAATTTAAAGTGAATAATCATGAGAGGTGAAACATGGAGACACTTGCAATCAGGACTAAGCACAGGGATGAATTTATTGACATTACCTCCCTAATTCAGCAACTTGTCAGACAACGTGGAATAGAATAGGAGTAATCATCGCTAATGGCAAATTGCAGCTAGGTACCTGGCAGGGCATCTATTTTACTGAATTTGACGGCCCGCGGCAGCGGAAAGTCTATGTGCAAATACTTACATAAAAGTTCTGGGGGCAGAAACGAATAACCCTAATTTATCTTTTGCTATATCCGGTATAACAAAAACAAACCTGTCTCAGAAACTGCTTCTGAAACAGGCCTGTTTTGTAAATGTAAGAGAACCATTTTGTTGAGTTATACCTTCTTAAGTTACCGAGTGCTAAGACCTACACTGCCAACTTCCTGCAGGTTCTTTAGATCAAAGGCTTTAACCACTCCTCGTGCAATGGTGTAGAGAGTATCATTAATATAGAGGATTCGCTCCACATTTTTCTCACTACCATACCAGTCGTGACCAGACTTTAAGTAGTCCTGTCTGCTCAAGTTAGTTAGCTTGGCCCTCAGAGTGAACCCCTTGCTCAAATCAATGTTGTAAACATAAGCACCCTGGAAGCTAAACTCCCCGTAAGCGGGAAAACCACTGGGATCTGGCTGTGTATGTTTGACTTCCATCACCGTTACTGGGAAGGCTAACAGGTTTTTGGACTTGGAGCACAAAAGGGCGCGATGATTGCGGAGCAGTTCGGAGTCAGTTCCGCGATCCCCAATTAATTCTTTAAACTTTTCAACAGGGCGAGATACATCACTGACATCGAAAATTGACAACTTCATCCCTTGGTAAAAGGCCCTAGTTCCCACCTCCTTGCCATCCCAGTCTTTCTGCGCCACTTCGATAGTATCCTTCCCAAAGCCGATGATATGGTTTTCATCATAAGGATGGAGGTAATCACTGTAGCCTGGTATCTTAAGGGCTCCTAGAATTTGTGGTTGTTGCGGGTCTTTTAAGTCCAGCACAAAGAGGGGATCAACTGTTTTGAAAGTAACCAGATAGGCACGGTTACCCAGAAACCTGGCGGAATAGATTTTTTCGCCAGGGGCAATACCTTCCAGCTTGCCAGCGACTTTGAGCTTTTGATCTAGAATGTAGACATTGTTTTGAGAGGTACCTTCATCATTGCGCCCAACCTCACCTTTAGTGGTCGCTACCCGAAAGAACCCGTTGTGTTCGTCCATTGAAAACTGGTTTAAGATCGAACCAGGAATTTCGCCTTTACTCTGGTACGCTACCTGAGCCCCTTTCAGGCTAAACTTATATAGTCCTGTATTTACTTCGGAAGGTAGAAGCGCTCTAATACTGTTAAAAGGTTGATTGATGACCGGCTTATATTGGGTCACTGTGATATACAAGTTTTCAGTAGAAGCATAAATATTTTGGCCTGACCCTAGGTATGTAGAAAGGTTGATTTTTTGCTCTGGCTGGTCCAGGCTGATGCCAGCAATCATCAGGTAATTAGGTTCCAGCGAGTTGGGGAAATAACGAATATCCTGATAGCCGACAGCGGTAAATCTGCTTGTAAGGTCTGCTTTCTTACTATACACTACATCCCGGAATTGGGGGTTTGTGTTGGTAGCAGTTTCAGTCTGGATTTGGTAATAATCGAGGTACTTGTTAGCTACTAAGTAAAGGTCTTGCCCTATTTTACGAGAGGAGACATAGGCACCTTCCAGCTCGGTGTCACGGACGACTTTGAGAGTAGATTTATCACTGATATCATAGACGACAGCCTTAACCGTACTCATACTACGCACGGGGGGATAAAGCTCTGGCATCATTCTGCCCGGAGCTATTTTTTTCTTGGCGGCTTCCGGCTTTGGTAGATTTTCCTGGGGCGGTTGTTTTTCGATGCAGTTTTGGTAATAATTATTGCCTATCACCACGTGGTGTTGTTTAACAACATAAGGTCCTTGTGGGTTAAATTGCTGACCGAATT
>CAZKEO010000272.1:0-3749 GCA_964551785.1 uncultured Eubacteriales bacterium
GAGGTGAACTACACGCGATCGGTGCTACCACTTTAGATGAGTATCGCAAGCATGTCGAGAAGGATGCCGCCTTAGAAAGACGCTTCCAGCCCGTGATAGTTAACCAACCTTCTGTTGAAGACACCATTTCCATTCTGCGAGGCTTAAAAGAACGCTACGAAGTCCACCATGGGGTCAGGATTCAGGATAGTGCGATTGTAGCAGCAGCTACCTTGTCAGACCGTTATATTTCTGACCGCTTCTTACCTGATAAAGCAATTGACTTAATGGACGAAGCTGGAGCAAAATTACGGACAGAAATCGATAGTATGCCGACAGAACTAGATGAGATCCTGCGCCGCATCATGCAGTTAGAAATCGAAGAAGCAGCCTTAGCTAAAGAAAAAGACCCTGCCTCTGCTGAAAGGCAGCAAAAAATCAAAGAACAACTGAGCGATTTACGCACTGAAGCAGATGGCATGAAGGCTCGCTGGCAAGTGGAAAAGCAGGCCATAGCCCAGGTCCGTCAATATAAAAAAGAAATTGAAGAAACCCGCCAGGAGATGGAACGGGCTGAGCGGGAATATGATTTGAACCGACTGGCTGAACTGAAATATAGTAAGCTCGATAGTTTGGAACGTAAGCTAAGAGTAGAAGAAGAGCTGTTAGCAGACAAGCAAAAACACGGTATGCTACTCAAAGAAGAAGTAGATGAAGAAGATATCGCCAGGGTAGTGAGTCGCTGGACGGGAATACCGGCTACTAAGCTGATGGAAGGTGAAAAGGAAAAACTAATTCACCTGGATGCTGAACTGCATAAGCGGGTAGTCGGTCAGGAGGAAGCTGTTCAGGCAGTGGCTGATGCTGTGCTCCGGGCAAGAGCTGGGATCAAGGATCCTAACCGTCCGATTGGTAGTTTCATTTTCTTAGGGCCTACTGGAGTTGGAAAAACTGAATTGGCCCGAGCCCTAGCCAAAGCACTCTTCGATGATGAGCGGAATATGATCCGTTTGGATATGTCGGAGTATATGGAGAAACATACTGTAGCTAGATTAGTAGGGGCACCTCCCGGTTATGTCGGTTACGAAGAAGGTGGCCAACTAACTGAGGCTGTGCGAAGGAAACCTTATTCAGTAATCTTGTTGGATGAAATTGAAAAAGCCCACCATGATGTCTTTAATATCCTACTCCAGTTATTAGATGATGGCCGTTTAACTGATGGCCAGGGACGGACAGTTAATTTCCGCAATACTGTGGTAATTATGACTTCTAACCTAGGAAGTCAGGAAATATTAGCTCAACAAGAGCAGGGCGGGGATTTTGAAGCCATGAAACAAGAGGTTTTAGGGATCTTGCGTCGGTATTTCCGTCCGGAATTCTTAAATCGGGTGGACGAATTAGTGGTATTCCATGCCTTGTCCCAGCAGGAGATGCAAGAAATTGCGGAAATTTTACTCAAGAGTCTAGCAAGCCGCATCACTGCCGGAACAGGAGCTAAGTTGACTTGGGAGGAGCAAGCCGTAGCCTACCTTGCAGAGAAGGGTTATGAACCTACTTATGGCGCCAGACCTTTAAAACGTCTGCTTCAACAAGAGGTGGAAACCCCGCTGAGCCGCCTGATTATCAAAGGTGAGGTTATGCCAAAGGATCAGGTGGTTTTGCGCAAGGTCGATACTGGGTTAAGCTTCGAAAAACTGCAGTAATTTTCGCATAATGTCATATTAAAGCCAGCTTCTGGCGACAGTTTTTGCTTGACCTATCAAGAATAGGGTTGATATAATATACCTAATATTAACAAAATATTGCTAAAGGTGCCCTGTAAAGGGAGAATAGGAAATCGGGTGTGAGTCCCGAGCGATCCCGTCACTGTAAGCGGGGAGTGACCCGGAGATAACCACTGTTACTTAAGCTAACACAGCAAAGAGTAATGGGAAGGTTCCGGAGAGCGATAATCCGTCAGCCAGGAGACCTGCCTTTAGTTTTGTGTTCACCTTCGTGAGAAAGGAGAACCCATGGGATGATGGAAAAGTCCCTAGTCGTATTGATACGACTAGGGACCTTTTTATTTGCTTTTCACTAAATCAATCAAAACAGGGAGGGATTCTAATGGAAAAAAAGACTTATCAAACGGAAGTATTGCAAGTAGAGCCGTATGGGATTGAGCCAATTCCTCTAGAGGAAAGACATGGTCGACCTCGACAAATGTTCACTATTTGGTTTGCGATTAACCTCAATATTGTGACCTGGTTTACCGGTTTTTTGGGCATTGAGTTTGGGCTATCACTGAAATATGCTATCTTAGCAATATTGATTGGCAATCTTAGCGGAGCAGCCCTGCTGGCGCTTACTTCTGCATTTGGTCCGCAAATTGGTCAACCATTGATTCCGGCCGGTAAACGGGCCTTTGGCAAAACTGGTATTTTCGGGTTGTCCTTATTGAATTTTACTAATAACATTGGCTGGCTGGCAGTAAATTTAGTTTTGGCTGTGATGGCTCTCCAGAAACTGGTGAACTTAGGCTATTATCCGGCCTTACTGCTCCTGACGGCAGCTACTGTGTTAATTGCGGTGTATGGATATAACTTTATCCATTCTTTTGCTCATTGGATGTCTATCATTATGGGTGTGCTGTTTGTCTTGATGACTGTAGTCTCTATACGTAGTCTACCTGTAGTAATTAACACTTCTGCTGGAATGGGTGAATTTAATTTGGGGATGTTTATGTTAACAATAGCAATAACCTTTGCTTATCAGATTAGCTATTGTCCCATCGGCGCTGATTTTTCACGGTACCTTCCGGCGAATTCCTCTAAAGCCAAGGTGTGGACGGCTTCCTATCTGGGTGCATTAACGGTTTGTATCTGGTTAGAGGTACTGGGGGCGGTGACAGCAACTATGGGTTTACATGCCAGTCCAATAGAATTTATTGCTCGACTAATGGGTATTTTTACGGTACCTGCTTTAATAACAGTCATTTTAAGTATTTTTCCAGTCAATGCCATGGCCATCTATAGTGGGGGTTTGGCTGCTTTGGCGATGGGCATTCCCTTGAAAAGGTGGAGTTCGGCAATTATTTCTGGTGGAATAGGGGTATTGCTAATTTCTTTCGGTGGAGGGGAATTGGCTGGGACCTATAAAAACTTTCTACTCTTATTGTCCTATTGGATAGCACCCTGGTTAGGGGTAGTTTTAGGAGATTTAGTGTATTACCGAAAAAGACAGCTTCAGGAAAATGAGTATAACGGCTGGCTGGGGATTATCGCTTTTATTTGTGGGATTCTAATATCTATTCCATTTATGAGTTCAATACTGTATGTTGGTTCCTGGGCTAAAAGTTATCTGGGTGGTGCTGATATCAGTTATTTTCTAAGCATGCTTGCCAGTGGTCTGATGTACCAGCTGTTAGTTAAGATAAAAGAGCTTCTACTCACCATTCCTGAACGGAAAGCTAGCGATGTCTTGCTAGAGCTAGAAAAATAGTCAAGGATAAAAAATATCCATAGTACATGGACCACGCACGGTCCTCTTTTTTTGATCATCAGAAGTATCTGTATAGTGACAAGTTTTCTTCACCCTAGCAACTGAGGTGATTCGCTTAGCAGGAAATTGTTGGCTATGTGTAGAATCAAAGATAAAATGTGAAAAACCATGAATGACAGCGAAAAACCACAAAAAATGCCGAATAGCAAACAATTTTAGCTACAATTACTAATGAACGTAAGGTGAGGCAGATGAGAATAATAGCTTTGGATAACGTCAAATCAGGGATG
>CAZKEO010000273.1:0-3748 GCA_964551785.1 uncultured Eubacteriales bacterium
GGCGGAGCTTTTAGCAAAGAAACTGGATGCAAATCCGGAAATCAATGTTTGGATGATCAATACCGGCTGGATTGGAGGAGCCTATGGAACAGGAAAGCGAATTAGTCTGAAGTATACCAGAGCACTGATTACAGCAGCAATGAACGGGGAACTGAACGATGTTGATTTTATTCCGCATCCTGTTTTTAAATTTGGGGTACCACAACATTGTCCAAATGTACCTGCCGAAATCCTTAATCCCGGGAAATTATGGGAAGAGGAGAAAAAGTATGATGTTGAGGCAGATAAACTGGCCAGACTTTTTGATCAGCATTTTTCAAATTATAGCAGCCAGGCAAATGAAAAGATAAAAAACGGAGCTCCATTGATTAGGGCTTAACTAAAGGTTTTGAGTATCTTCATCAAAAAAAATACCGCCATAAAATTTGAGTATCCTGACAAAAACAGAGCTGAACTTGCATAAGCTGAACCGTTACTTAAGCCTGCAGATACTTGCTGCCATTGTTATGGGAACGCTTTGCGGTGTTTATTTTCCGAAGGTATCAATGGGAATGCAATGGGTGGGTACTTCCTTCGTTACGGTGATTGAACCCTTTGTGCCACCGATCATTTTTCTGAGTATTGTGAGCTTGTTTGGTAGTATGGAAAATCTGAGACTTGCCGGAAGGATTACCATCAGGGCCCTGGTTTATTTTATCTTACTGAGCAGAACTGCCATCATTTTTGGCATCTGCTGTGGATTGCTGATTAAGCCAGGGAGAATAGACAGAACCTTTTTAGGTACAATTTCTCCCCCGAAAGTGGAGGAAAGTAATTATCATGAATGGCTCAATGTGGTGTTGCAAAACAGCATGCTCATTATTCTGGTACTGGCCATTGTGATTGGACTTTTTATCAATCAGTATAAGCACAGAAACAAAGTGCTCGTAGTGATTGACCGGATAAAACTGATCCTGCTGAAATTGTTAAGGTATCTTTTTTTGCTTGCCCCGGTCATCACCTTTTGCGGGATTGCCTATACCGTTGGCCGTTATGGACTGGAAACATTAGTGCCTATCGGTAAGATGCTCGCAGGATCATATATCTCCATGTTCCAGTTTGTATTCACTGTGCTGGCAAGCCTCCTCGCTGCTTTCAAAGTAAATATTTTTGTGTTTTTGGGTACGATTAAAGACGAACTTTTGTATGCGATGGGTACCTCATCTTCCAGTTCCGTGATCCCCTTACTGATGGAAAAACTGGAGGGCCTTGGCCTGAAGCAACCAGTCGTAAGACTGGTTACCGTAACAGGTAATTCCCTGAACCTGAATGGAACCTGTATTTATCTGGGAATATCTGTGATGTTCCTGGCGCAACTCAATAATGTGAGCTTTACATTTTCTGAACTCTGTAACATCGTCCTGATCATTTTGCTGACCTCAAAAGGAGCATCTGGTATACCCGGCACGGGATTCCTGGCACTGGTCACTACAGTAAGCAGTATTCATAAGATTCCTGTAGAAGGCCTGGCCGTACTGCTCAGTATTGATCGTTTTATGAGCGAGGCAAGGGCAATAACAAACACAATAGGACATAGTGTAGCTGCATTGGTGGTGTCTAAAAGCGAAAAATAGCCAATGATGCAACTCTTTGATTAAAAAAAACTTTTATATCTTCACCGGAAAATATAACGATCAACGGCCAATGTTAATAGCTGCTGTTTACCGCATCTCTGCATGAAGTTACATCAATTAATTATAGAAATTAAAGCGTTGGAAGATGTGTCCACATTTTCGAAACATGAGCAATTGGTTCAGGGGATCATCAATGCCCTGGATCAAAAGATATTGGTCAGGGGAGATGCTTTACCTTCTGTAAACCGGATGATAAAGGAGATCGGTTTTGCAGGTGAAACTATTGCAAAGGCTTATAAAGACCTTGTAAACCGGGGCATCATTGAATCTAAACATAGAAAAGGGTATTTTGTTGCCAACGAGGATACGGAGCAGCACCTCAGGGTTTGCTTGTTGATATATGCATTTGATACTTTTCAGGAAACCTTTTACCAGACTTTCAGGAATAAATTGGGCGAAAATGTTCAGCTGGATCTTTTCTTTCACCATAACAACTTTGCTGTCTTTGAGAATACGATCAATAACGTTAAAGGTAAATACGGGATGTATGTGATCGCTCCGATTGATTCGCCTGAAGCAATCCCACTGGTTGCACAATTTCCAATGAATAAGTTGCTGATTGTAGACCGGCAGCTGGAGCTGAGTGAAGAACATTCCTTTATTGTACAGGAGTTTAAACAGTCGTCTTACAAAGCTTTTGAGGAACTTGCAGACCGGATCAAAGAGTTTGAACAGTTTGTTTTCTTTTTTAAGCAGGAGTCAGCAGAGCCAAATGATATCCTGAATTCATTCCAGCAGTTTATCAAAGACTATAAGGTCAACGGTGTAGTAAAAAGTAAATATGAAACGGGGAGCATCGCCCCAAAGAAAGTAAACTTTACCATCCATAATTTAGAATTATGGGAAATCCTTAAGGACTCTAAAACCAAAGGGTTAAAACCAGGTAAGGATTTAGGAATTCTATCTCATAACGATGACAATGTCAAAGAAATAATTTTTGACGGAATTACCACATTTTCTATTGATTTTGCTAAAATGGGCGAAATGGCAGCAGAGTTTGTCCTATTCAGAAAACCCATAAGACACATCATGAAAAATGAACTGATCAGAAGAAATTCTCTATAGATTAGTTTTCTATCACTTTGATTTTCATTTCTTTATACGAATCTCAGCTCCTGAGCCGGTAATTCTGTTTTTCAAAAACACTTCTGGAAAATAAATTTTGGATTGTAAAATATTTTCCATAATCTTGACACTAGTGTAGTGTAGTATAGTGTAGGATATAGTGCACTGCCAAACCAACAAACCAACCAAATATAAATTATGAATTCTGCTCATCTATGGGATCCAACTGCCGCTATTCTGCTGGCATATGACTACACGCTGAACCAAATTAAATCAATATGAAATATAATTTTACCAGATTTTTTTCAATGTACAGCTGTTGGCTATTGCTGCTGGTTTGCATTGGTAATGTAAATTCGCTTAAGGCTCAAAATACCGGGCAGCGGCTTACAGGGCTTGTTATTGACAGTGCTGATAAAGCGCCTATTCCAAATGCTTCTGTAATTATTAAAGGAACAAAACAGGGGACCCAAACAGACATTAATGGAAAGTTTATCCTCGATGTTTCCGGAGAAGGAGCTACACTAATTTTCTCTTATGTGAGCTACAAGCCACGGGAGATGTACGTTCAGAAGGGGAAGCCTGTAACTGTAAGACTGGTATCCGCACAGGACAGGCTGGAAGAAGTGGCCATTGTGGCTTACGGCACACAGAAGAAAAGCAGTATGGTGGCCTCCATTACCACCATAGATCCTAAGGAACTAAAAGGACCCACTTCAAATTTAACTACTATGCTTGCCGGACGTATCGCCGGAATGGTGGCCTATCAGCGAAGTGGGGAACCTGGGATGGACAATGCTTCCTTCTTCATCAGGGGAGTAGGTAGTTTTGGTGCCGGAAAAAAAGACCCTTTGATCCTGATCGACGGAATGGAATCTACCGGGACGGACCTTGCCAGATTACAACCGGATGATATTGCAGGTTTTTCGGTACTTAAAGATGCTGCGGCTTCCTCATTATACGGTGCAAGGGGTGCAAACGGGGTGGTATTGGTCACCACAAAACAAGGC
>CAZKEO010000274.1:0-3744 GCA_964551785.1 uncultured Eubacteriales bacterium
CCAACAGCGTTCCTTGGCAAAAGGATAAGTAGGCAAACTGATGCGCTGCGGTCTGTTATGGCCATATAGCTTATTCCAATCAAAAGCTAATCCCTTAACCCAAAGATCTACGAGTTTAGCGTATTTCTTTTTGTTAATCCAAGCATCAATCGTCATTGCCATATCTTCATCTGCATCAAAAATAGCTAGATTTTCTTTATTGCGTTTAACCTGCCCGCGATATAAATTTAAAACTGCATCCGGCCCTTTTGCAAACCCTTTCAATTTTTCTTCCAGCTCTTTAATCGAGACTACAATCATAGCCAAACGTTCTTCCATAGCTTCTCTTCCAACCTGAAGTGTGTAGGCCATATCGGCTAGGTTTACATCAGAAAATTCCTGTTTCTCAATCTCAACCAACAATTGCTGTACCTGTTCTTTTAGACGCTCCTCACTCTTGGCCGATAAAACAATAATTGCTGGTTGTTGAGCAGTAATTTCACTTGAAGGTCGCTCTTGCTTTCGAGGAATATATTCCTCAATCACCACATGGGCATTAGCTCCTCCAAAGCCAAAAGAACTCACACCAGCTCGACGCGGAATATCTTTTCCCTCCCCATCTTGCAAAGACTCCCATTCCTGGGTCTCGTGTACTATATAAAAAGGAGTATCTTGCAGCTGGATGTAAGGATTCACAGTATCGCAATGAAGAGTTTTTACCAATGTTTTGTATTTGAGTTGCAACAATACTTTAATTACGCCCGCTATTCCCGCAGCCAGTTCCAAATGACCAATATTAGTCTTCACCGAACCTAATCCGCAATGGCTACTTACAACCTGATAATTACCTGTTGCTTGATACATTTCTTTAAACGCCATCTTTAGACCATCGATTTCAATAGGATCGCCGAGTTCAGTGCCTGTTCCATGGGCCTCAATATAAGTAACAGTTCTCGGATCAATACCTGCATTAGTGTATACGGTTTGCAATAATTGTGCTTGCGCCTTAGGATTTGGAGCCGTCAACGAATTAGCATGGCCGCCATGGTTCTCGGCAACTCCTCTAATCAATCCATAAATATGGTCCCCATCCCGCTCTGCATCCTTTAACTTTTTCAGGAAGATCATCCCTGCCCCTTCACTTCGAACATAGCCATTGGCTTGACTCGAAAAGGTTTTGCATCTTCCATCTTCACAAAGCATTCCAGCTTTATTGCAACTGATATAAGTCTCGGGTATCACGATTGTATTAATACCACCAGCAATCGCCATCTCACAAGTCCCAGTCTGTATAGCACTCACTGCACGGTGAATCGCAACTAATGAACTGGAACAGGCAGTCTCAACAGGTTCGCTAGGGCCATGAAGATTAAGGAAATAACTCATCCGATTTGGCCCCACCGAAGGCACGATGCCTGTAGAAGAATAACCGTCAATTGCTATGTTCGCCTTAGAAATCAAGTCACTATAACCACTACTCCCTGTCCCCACAAAAATTCCAGTTTGGCTTCCTGAAATACTTTGAGCCGAATAACCAGCGTCTTCAATAACCTTCCAAACATAAGTCATCAACAAGCGTTGTTGTGGATCCATCAGCTCAGCTTCTCGGGGAGAAATGCCAAAGAATCGAGGATCAAACTCATCAACTCCTTCAATAAATCCACCCCATTTAATATTTGTTTTATTGACTTCTGTTTTCGGATCACCATAGTACTCTCGCCAATCCCAACGATCCTTTGGAATCTCTGTAATACAATCCTTTCCTTCCATAAGGTTTTCCCATAATTCATGAATATTCTCGGCCATTGGAAATTTTCCACTTACTCCAATAATTGCAATAGGTTCCAAATTGTTTTGCGGAGTGCTCTTCACCGTAAATCTAGATTTTCTATTCTCTTGTCGTGTAAGCGTAGCCGCTACAACCGAGGTCTTTGTAGCTATTACTTCTTTCTCAACAACTTCTTGATAGAACACCTGCATAGCTTCTTGATATTCCGCTAAAAAATATTCAGTCAATTTCTCAATGGTGAAATACCCAAAAAACAAGGCCGGGGTGATTTCAAGCCCATAATGATTACTTAATAAATTTGCAAATTGAGTTAAGCTAATAGAATCAAAGCCAAAATCCGCTAGGTTTTCCCCTTTGTCTAACTTCTCGCGAGGAATTTTCAGCAATTGACTAATGTGCTCTTTCAAATCCCACTCCAAGCACTGCTTTAAGCTCAACCCCTTCATTTCGCCCCGTCTTCCTTGGCCTAGGAAACCCATCGTTGGAGTTGATGCCGGAGCCTCCTCTTGCGTCAAGCCTAAAAAACGTTGTACTCGACTAGTTTGCCCTGCAAATACCAAATTTTGTATATTTGTTTGCGACAGGATTTGGTCAAACATGGCGGTACCTTCCTCTGATTCCAAAAAACGTTGTCCACTTGACTTTAAATACATTTTGGTATTCTCATCTTCACCAACTCCCATGCCCCCATCCTTCCATAAGGGCCAATTGATTACAATGGTCTTACCTTGGTGTTGTTGCTGATTCCGATAATGAGCATAGGCCACTTCAAAACGATTACCAATGGCATAATCACAAGAACCAAAGTCCCCTAGAATTGCCGCTGAAGATGAAAAATAACAGATAAAATCAAGGGCTTCTTCATTCAGCACTTCATCAAGCACCATGGTTCCTTTAATCTTAGGATCTAATACCTTTTCAAAGCTTTGAATGTCTTTTTCAAGGATACTTTGATTGCCTGCAGTTCCTGCTGCATGAATTACTCCATGCACGGCGCCAAAACGTTCTTTTGCCCGAGTCAAGCCTTCTTTCATCTGGGTTAGATTGCAAATATCGGCTTGCACATATAAAACCTCGCTACCCAACGCTTCTAATTCTTTGATTTTAGCTGCTTTCTTCCCATCCATGGGCGTTCTTCCCGTTAGTATCAGTTTCACAGACTGACTTTGTGCAAAATGTTTGGCAAACAAAAGTCCCAGTCCACCGCAACCGCCTGTAATGAGGTATGTTCCTCCTGCTTTCAATACATTGTTACCTGATATTAATGTGGTTGGCTTCACTTGGCAAACATGTCTCTTCCCCTCTTGATATAAGACGCTTTTACCTTTATTCGTTTGGAGTTCTTCCCAAATTTTTTGCAGCCAATCTTTCATTATCAATTTCCTGTTTCCGTCTTTAACCTCTTGGTAGACAACGCTCACTTGTGTATTCGGCATAACAAGTCCTAAGGAACGCTCAAAACCAATCCAAGATTCCAAATAACAACGTTCTATTCCATTCTCAAATTGACCGGCTAATAATACTCGCTTGGCTTTTAACTTTGCGGATGCTATGGACTTTAGAAGATAGACAATGCTGGAATAATCCTGAATGCAACTAGAATCTTCAAGCGCCCATAGATAGAACACACCATCAATTTCACCAACAACAACTTGCTTGGATCGGCCAATTTCATTCCGACCTACAAAACCAGCAAAGCCCGTGTTTGCGTTACCGTCGGCATGATGACCACCGGCTACGACTGTCCGGACATCCTGAACCTGGGACTGTTCCGTCCGATTTTTTCCCCGACCGACTTTATCCAGATCAAGGGCCGCGGCACTCGCAAACACGATTTCCGCGAGCAGCTCTTCGACAATGCGATCAAGGAAGGAGTGAAGTCACCGAAGAAAGCGTCGTTCAAGCTGTTCGATTTCTTCGCCAACTGCGAATTTTTCGAGGAAGAATACAACTACGACCAAGTCCTAAAACTTCCC
>CAZKEO010000275.1:0-3742 GCA_964551785.1 uncultured Eubacteriales bacterium
AAAGATCTACAAAAAATCGACTACTTCAAGTGCGGTAGTCGATTTTGATTTTAATGAGGACTAGCAGTTGGTGCTCATTAATGGCGTTGTCTTTGTTGATAACATTCCCGACAGTAAACTGGTCGGTCCTGACTGGGGCGGAACGGTACCTCGGTGCTAATGCCACATTGACTACAGATAGCAGGAAACATTTCTCTGGTGTGATTGATGGGACCTCGGTGTTGCTGATTATTACGAATTCTGCGGTTTGCTCGGCATTCTGCACAGCGCGAAGGATCATTACTAAAACCTTTCTCTGCATAGAACTCCTGCTCGCGGATACTGAAAATAAATTGCTGGCCACATTCTTTGCAGGTTAAAGTTTTGTCTTGAAATGACATCAAGGGGTTACCTCCTTTGGTTGAAAACACGGGTAGCATTTTAATTCGGGACTCCCTCTATTATATTAAGTTGCGAAAGAGGATGTGTCAGTAAGTTAGGTAAAATAAAGTGGCATGGAGTACTGAAAAGCACTCCATGCCACATTTCCGAACCAGTTGAAGTTACTTATTCTTAAAAGTATGGCACATGGTAGCAGCGTCACTAGCAGCTGTGTGACCACCATTATCAGGATCTACCTGAATGGCACTGGCCTTACACTGGTTTCCGTTGTCCCAGTAAGTGCAATTGCTGACTGTACATTTAATTTGGTTGGGCATTTTTAGGCACCTCCTTTCTCTTTTCGCAATGCTTAGAGTATGTAGAAGTGCCTAAGTTTATACACTAAGGTCATTCGAGGATTTTTCTAACAGCAGTCGCCAGTATTTGCCAACCCAGCCAGTGCAAGAACTGTCATGGATAACTGCTTTTTCAAGCAAGAAAAAACCAGCATAGAGGTCGTCTACTTCTTGTTCGGTCAGACAGCAAATTTCTGGTAGTCCACAGCCTGGTTGGTCAGTCCACAGAATATTTAGCAAAGCGAGACCACCTGGTTTCAGCACTCTTTTGATTTCAGACATTACTTTTTGACGCTGAGCAACTCTTTGCTCAGTAAAGACATGCATGAGGCCGAAATTATACACAGTTCCAAAGTAATTGCCCGGAAAGGGTAATTGGCAGGCGTCTGCTGTGCGAAAATCTAAGCTGGTGCTATTTCTCAGGCGAGTAATAGTGTTTTCCGCAAGGTCGACACCTGTAATCTGAAAACCCTGTTCGCAAAAATAAAGAGTATCTCGACCATTACCACAGGCAAGATCTAACAGCGGGAGGTGCTTGTGAGCATTGAAGATTAGGGCAGCAAATTCAGCAGTTTGACTATGGCTTTGACTTAAAGCACGTGTGGTTGAAAGCAGCTCATTAAAATCGATCGCTCCCATAAAGTTCAGCCTCCTACACTGTTCAAATTGACTAGAATAGCTAAAGTTAACTTAGCGCATAATATAAGAGGGAAATTATTATTGCAGAAGGTGAGGGATAACTATGAAAGTAGTAGTGGATCAAGGTTTATGTATTAGTTGCGGAGCTTGTGTTAGTATCTGCCCAGATGTCTATGTGTGGAATGATGAGGAGAAGGCAGAAGCTAAGAATGGGGGAGCTGTACCGGCTGAATTACAAGCAGAAGCTGAAGAGGGTGCGGATAGTTGTCCGGTAGACGCCATTAAAACTGCTTAAGATGAATTCTATAATAGTTTCGGCTCGTAGAAACAAATTATTTAATAAGTAATTTATTAACAGTATACCATTCTTTTCAGGCTATCTGGGAGAATGGTATTTGTTTTTTTGTCTTAAAGGAAAAAAGACAGCTTGGTCGAATTGAATAAGGACAGAATTACACAAAAGGAGTGAAGCTAGATGACTCGATGGCCGGTAGTTCCGGTTAATAAACTATATAAGACCTGTAAACCTAGTTATTTTACGTTTAAAACCACAGAAGAAGTGCCGCCAATTGATACCATTATTGGACAAGGACGAGCCCAGCGGGCAGTCGAATTTGGCCTTCGGGTGAAAAAGCAAGGTTATAACATTTTCTTAGCAGGTCTGACGGGGACCGGTAAATTGACACATGCCTTAGCAGTAGTACAGGATTTAGCGAAAATTCAACCTTTACCCAGAGATTGGTGTTATGTTACTAACTTTGATCATCCCAGCCAACCCCAGGCAATCAGTCTTCCGGCAGGAATGGGGAAAGAGTTTGCTAAAGATGTGCGAGAACTAGTTAATGATCTTAAAACCGAGATTGCTAAGTCCTTCGAAAGTGAGGACTTAGAACGTCAGAAGCAGGATGTGTTTCAAAAACTAGAGGCTGACAGTGATGACCTGTTCGACGAATTAAATCTGATAGCTAAGGAAAAGGATTTTGTCTTGAAGCGGACTACCTCGGGTTTTGTAATTCTACCTATCGTCAATGGTGAGACTGTCAGCGAGGAAAATTTTGCGACCTTGGCTGAAGAGATTCAAGATGAGATTGAAGAGCGCTCAGCAGAAATCCAAGTCAAAGCTGCGGCGATTGCCTGTAGTATCAAAAAACGTTAAAAGGATGGCCAGGATAAGCTCCGACGGATTGAAGCAAGTTTTATTCAGGTTGCTATTGAACAGTATGTTGTTAGTCAACGGGAGAACTATAAAGGATTTCCTGAAGTACTACGTTTTCTAGCGGGTATCGAAAAGGATATCTCAGATAATCTAGCCGATTTTAGACCTGAAGAAGAGGAAGAAAGTGCGATGGCACTGCTGGTTAGGAAGAAGCGCCAAGACCCTTTCAGTAAATACCAAGTAAACCTCTTTGTAGATAGTAGTGAAGCAGATGGAGCACCGATTGTCCACGAGCCCAATCCGACTTTTGCGAATTTAATTGGACGGATTGAGTATGAAAATGAATTGGGTTCGTTAAGTACAGATCAGTCTCAAATTAAAGCTGGTGCTTTGCATAAAGCAAATGGAGGTTATTTAATTCTCCAGGCAAGAGACGTCTTGGCACATCCTCAGGCTTGGGAAGCCCTCAAGCGGGTACTGCGGACCAAGGAAGTCAGGATTGAAAACCCTAGTGATAATCAGGGGGCGAATGTAGTTGCCACTCTCCAACCTGATCCCATCCCGGTTGACTTAAAAGTTATTCTGACTGGTAATGCTGAGCTTTACCAGACCCTCTATCAATATGATGAAGAATTTGAAAAGTTGTTTAAAATTAAAGCTGAATTTGATGACGAAATGATACGCTCCCGTGAAAACATCCAGAAGATGGCTGCCTTTATTAGTTCACATTGCCATAATGAAGGCCTGCGGCATTTTACCAGATCTGGGGTTGCCAAAGTAATCGAACATAGCTCAAGATTAGCTGAAGACCAGGAAAAGCTCTCGACCTGTTTTAATGATCTGGTGGAAATTCTCTATGAGGCAGATGCCTGGGCTGAGCTGGCTGGCAGTAAATATGTGGCAGCTGAGCATATCATCAAAGCAGTTGAGGAAAAGAATCGACGGTCTAATCTGTGGGAGGAAAAGCTGGGAGAAAAACTACAGCAGGGCTATATTCTCTTAGATACCGCTGGTGCCAAGGTCGGACAGCTTAATGGATTGACAATCATGGATTTTGGGGACTATGCCTTTGGGAAACCTTGCCGGATTACCGCTTCCACTTTTGTGGGCGAGGCAGGGGTGATTAATATCGAGCGGGAAACCAGAATGAGCGGTAAAATTCACGATAAGGGTTTACTGATACTTTCGGGTTATGTGGGGTCAATGTATGCCCAAAAAATACCGTTATCGC
>CAZKEO010000276.1:0-3741 GCA_964551785.1 uncultured Eubacteriales bacterium
CTCAAATTCATCAAACTCGTAATGGTCTTGTTTTAAGACTGCCAAGCGTTCACCAGGAGTAATGCTGACTTCACCAGCACTCTGCTCAACTTCTCCAGATAGTATCTTTAAAAAGGTCGATTTGCCTGCCCCGTTGGCACCGATTAAACCATAACAATTGCCTGGGACAAACTTGATATTGACATCTTCAAATAATGCTCTTTTTCCATAGCGCAATGTTAATCCGCTAGTGCTAATCATCTTTATTATCCGTCCTTTTAGTTTATTTAGAGATAGGAGAATTTATCCAAGATTCTTTTAGCTACTACCAATAATGAAAACTCCTCCACCCGAAGATAGAGGAGTTCTTTGCCTACAATATTTACAAAAATACTAAAATTAGTATCTGCTGTTATTGCTGCTGAAGCAGTCACGGCAGTAAACCGGACGGTCGCCACTTGGACGGAAAGGCACTTGGGTTTCGATACCACAAGCTGCACAAGTAGCAGCGTGCATTTCGCGCTGGGGACGGGAGTCACGGCTGTAGCCACCACGGCTGTTTTGCTTGCGGGCTGCTCTGCACTGAGGGCAACGTCCAGGCTCGTTGGTGAAACCTTTCTCTGCGTAGAACTCTTGCTCGGAAGCAGAGAATACGAAGTCAGTTCCACAGTCACGGCAGGCTAAAGTTTTGTCTTGATACATGATAAAATTCCTCCTCAAATTGTTTTTCGCCCAGAATGGTTTAGGAAATTCATTTATCTCACAATCTCCCTACCAGAAAACAGTTGAGAAGGATAAACGAGGACCTCACTAGACCTATTTACTTGAGCTAACTTAATTTATATTACTATATTTTTTTTAAACTGTCAAGACCTCCCTGTAAAAGAATAAGCAGGCATCGCAGGGATTACTGTGTCTTGCTTAATGGTTGCCTAATATTATTGTCTACTGGTGCTACATTATTTATGCAAAGTAGCCTTTGGATATTTATCAGCTCAAGGCAAAATAATAGCTATGACTGATAGGAAAAGAAGGTGATTCACATCAAACCTTGGATGCCAGAAAGAGTTTATTTTGAACCCATTGCCTTGGAATTTCCCTTAGGGGCCAAGCTTTATAAATATTTTACCAGCACTAACATCCCAATCATAAAAACTCAGTCCCATAACCGAATCACCGGAATACCAGGCAAAACCCCAACTGAACAATACTTACACGCCAAGCGAACTTTGGTGGTGGGCGTTAAAAAAAGCCTTAAGTTGGATACTTGTCGGCCTTCTGCTGACTTTCAGTTTTCGCTGGGAACAAATTGTCCCGGTCGCTGTGAATATTGCTATTTACAAACTACCCAAGGGAAAAAACCTTATGTACGGGTCTATGTCAATCTGGACGAAATATTTGCAACCATCAAAGCCTATATTCAGAAACATGACGTACCTATTACCAGCTTTGAGGTTGCCAGTACAGGTGATCCCTTAGCAATAGAGCATCTCACAGGAGCCCTCCAAGAGACCATTGAGTTTTTTGGCCAACTGGAAGACGCCCGCTTAAGGGTAGTTACCAAGTTTCCTTTTGTCGACAGCCTATTACAGGTAGCCCATCACGGCCATACCCGCTTCCGGTTTAGTATTAATTCTGAATTTGTTTACAAAAACTTTGAAGGCGGGATTGCCCCCCTAGCGGAAAGGTTGGTAGCCGCTAATAAGATTCAGCAAGACGGCTACCCCTTAGGGTTTATCATAGCACCCATCATGCTCTATCCGGGCTGGCAAGAGGAATATGCCACTCTGCTCAAAACTGTGGCAGAGAGCCTCCCAGAAAGAGAAAGCCCTGAGTTAAGCTTTGAACTAATTCAATATCGTTTTACTGCTGTTGCTAAAAAGGTCATCCATGAACGTTTCCCCCAGACCAGCTTAAACATGGAAGAGGAAGGCCGCCTTAAAAAGTGGGGCAAATATGGCAAGTATAAGTATGTCTATCCCAAGGAAAATGCCCAGGAAATCAAAGGGTACCTCACGGAACTAATCGAGCAGAATTTTCCGCAGGCCCAGATTGAGTATTTTACGTAATATGGACTCACTTAGAACTAAAGGCTTTCTGGTAGCTTTCTAATAATAAATTCGTGAATGGTTTAGGTGTTTTATCACCGATGGTTTTACCTTCAATACTATTTACTGGCATGATTCCCATCACCGAGTTGGTGAGAAAGACTTCAGCAGACTCCATCAGGGTTTCCAGATTAAACTGACCTTGCTTAACCTCTATACCCATGCTAGCTCCTGCTTTCACCACCCAGCTTCTAATAACTCCTGGCAGCAGGCCACACTCGACGTCAGGTGTGCAGAGAATTCCCTCCGAAACAAAAAATATATTAGCTTTGGTGGTCTCAGTAAGCTGTTGCTGCTGATTTAAGAAAAAGACATCATTAAAACCTTCACGCGTGGCAGCTTGAGCTAGCAGAAAATTTTCTAGATAGTTAGCTGTTTTATGCCGAATAATTGGCGAAGCCGCGTTTTTCAGTTGCTTGGCAATAGTTAGCTTAAAGCCCTTATTTAGGTCACTTTTGGAATAAGGATTATTTCTCCTACTGATAGCTATTGAACTTGGAATACTTTTTCCCTGATATCCTGCAGTAATAGAAAGCCGGATTATTTCATTCGCTACCTGATACTCTGTCAGATATTTCAAAAGTCTGGAGGATAAGTCTTCTACCGTTAGCCCAAGATTAAAGTTAAAGTGGTTACTGGAATTAAGGATTCTGGCAATGTGCTCCTCTAGCAAAAAGATCCTGCCTTGCTCATTAACCAAAAAGGTTTCAAATAGGCTAAAGCCATACAAAAAACCAAGATCCTCTGCTTCTATTTCCTGTGTGAAGAACAATTTACTCATAACATCTCACCCGCCAAGCACTTGCATTAATGCTTTTCCCTTATCCAAGGTTTCCTGATATTCTTTTTCCGGTTCTGAATCCCAGACAATTCCCCCACCTACCTGAAAAGACGCCTCATTGCCTTTAATTACAATAGTCCTAATCGCAATATTCAAGTCAAGATCTCCGTTAAAGCCGATATAGCCAATCGAACCGGTATAGATCTGCCGTCTAGTCGGCTCTAGCTCAGCAATAATCTCCATTGCCCTGATTTTTGGTGCACCTGTAATTGAGCCACCCGGGAAAGTCGCTCTCAGCACATCTAGCAGCTTTACTTCGTCTTTTAGGATGCCTTTGATAGTTGAGACCAGGTGAAAAACGGTGGCATATGCCTCCAGCTCGATTAATTTTTCAACCTCTACAGAGCCAACCTTGCAAATCCTGCCTAAATCATTTCTTTCAAGGTCAACTATCATGATTAATTCGGCCTGATCTTTAACACTATTTAATAACTCTGCTTTTAACTGCTCGTCTTGCTCGGGAGTAGTTCCTCTAGGTCTGGTTCCTTTAATCGGTCTAGTTTCTATCTGCTTGTCCTGAACTTTGATAAAGCGTTCTGGTGAACTGCAGAGAATTTTTAGTTCCCCGAAATCGACATAGGCCGAAAATGGCGCCGGACTGATGGTGCGGAGGTGCTGATATAGCTCAAGAGGGTTTCTGCGGAGTTTAGCCTTAAATCTTTGCGACAAGTTGACTTGATAAATATCACCTGCTTGGATATATTGCTTTGCCTTTACAATCATCCTACAGTAATCCTCTTTGGTGAAGTTTGATTGCAAGTGGGACTTAGCAGTTAATTGTCCTCCTAAAAAAGTTGCTTGTCCTTGCAATAA
>CAZKEO010000277.1:0-3725 GCA_964551785.1 uncultured Eubacteriales bacterium
ACTTAATTCCATTTCTTTACCTCCAGAGGTTTACTCGACATTTAACCACTAATTGCTTTAAATTACCTTGTGAAAGTGAGACTAGTACCGTCAGACTCAACTAGCAACGTCCCATTGGTATCAGTGCGATAGACCGTGACCCCAGCAGCAGACAAGCGCGACAAGGTGGCTCGGGCAGGGTGGTCGTACTTGTTGTCTGTGCCTACAGTGATAATGGCGTACTTAGGCTGCACTGCTTTTAAAAACTTTTTACCAGTAGAAGATTTACTACCATGATGGCCTACCTTCAAGAGATCAGCCCGCAGGTCTTGACCGCTAGCCAACATTTCCTGCTCTGCTAGCTCTTCAGCATCGCCGGTAAACAGGAAACTAGTTTGACCATAGGTTACCTTTAGTACAGCACTATAGTTGTTTAGATCCTGATAAGAAGCTGAGTTGGGTGCTAATAAGCTAGCTGTGAGCTGGGGACCTAAATCGAGCTTAAGCCCAGCTTGAGCTGTGGTAATTTTGAGCCCCTTAGCCTTAATGGCAAGCAGCACCGAGCGGAAGGTTTCCGTGGTAGTGGTAACCTTGGGCATGACTACTTGTCCCACCTTAAAATTATTGATGATAGTGTCCAGTGACCCCAGATGATCCTCATGGGGATGGGTGCCAACGACAATATCCAGACGTTGGATGCCCTGCCCACGCAGGTAGGCCAGGATAGTGGCACTATCGGAGTTATTACCAGCGTCAATCAGCAGGTTTTTGCCGTCAGGTGTCTGCAGCAAAATACAATCAGCCTGCCCCACATCTAGGAAATGTAGCTTGAGCTTCTTTGGGGAAGCAGGGTTTGGCTCAGATGGGGTGGGGGTGGCTGGAGACGGATTATTTTGTTGATCTGGCTGGGTGGTTTG
Organism: uncultured Eubacteriales bacterium; assembly: GCA_964551785.1. GTDB lineage: Bacteria > Bacillota > Carboxydocellales > JAJZTU01 > CAZKEO01. Next base: position 897 of record CAZKEO010000277.1, read on the forward strand.
ACCCGCTTCGCCCGGTTGGGCTGGGTTCGAGGCCGACTTGGCTGGTGCTGTGGGGGTAGGGTTTGTGTTGGAGTTTGTTGGGCCACAGCCAATCAGCACTAGGGCTAGGGCTATGCTATTTAACAGGAGTAATATTTTTTTATGCATGCTGTCATCCTTTTCCCTCTAGCCATATAATTTTCTGTATATAGTTAACGCATGCTCATCGGTCATTTCCGCGATATAATCAGCTATTGCTCTAAAGAGGTAAGGCTTAAAATACTCTTCGTGCATATCCTTTTCCAGACGCCTGCGGAGTTTTCCACTGATGATAGTTAAAATATCCCTTTCATTACCCTGTCTCGGTTCTAAATAGTCCCAGATACGTGCAACCAGATTTCTGCGTTTAGTTCTTTTCAAATTTTTGTATAACACGTAGATAACCCGATCAGGTAATTGCATAGGGTTATTTAAGTAGGTGCTAAACAACGTTCTAATCACATTATCAGCCTGCCTATTCATCCTTTGAACCTGCGCCGAGTTTAGTAAGCGATTTTTGAGAAATCTTTGCAGTAAACTATCGGCTTCTTTAAATTCTTTGCTGTAAGCAATCAGCTTCTCAACTAGAAAATTACTTATTAAAACTTTGTTGCCCTCTGAATTAAGCTGCTCACGCATCTCCACTTGGGAATAAAACTCGCTCCAATTATCCTCGGTGAGCTGATGTTCCTTAATGAAGTTAGTTAAATTATGCAGACTGTTTTCGAAGAGTTGGCGGGTATATAAATTGGTAATAAACCTACCAAGGTCCGGCTGAAAATCATTTCTATCCTTTGCCAAAATTAATTTGCGATAATTACTTTGATCGTTCTCTGCCAGGATAAATGGCTCTAGGCGTCGTAAATGATGCAAGATCTCTTCTTCAGTAATAATGCCGATTTCCAGTCCATCTTCTAAATCATGGTGCCGTTGGGCAATTTCATCAAACCAATTGACTACATAGGCTTCAAAGGACCAGGCCCACTGGTCAGAGTCCGGAAGCAAGAGATACTTGTTGTAATCCTGATAGTATTCAACTACTTTTTTAAAATTATTGGGGCAAGTAACCTGTGCTGTTCTTCTGATACATTCGCCCTTATCTCTTTGCAGCTTACAAATATCCTTTGGCCAAAATGCTTTCGTATGCTCTCTAATCCCAAACAAAGTGTAGTTAGTCAGGTTTAAGCCAGGGGTTCTTTTAATCGGCCTTTCCAAGTCGACAACTAACCTAAGCCCTTGCAGGTTATGTTTAAACCCTTTATATTCATTTTCAATGAAATATGGTTTATCTCCTAAAAGGTCACAGCCGTTCATAATGTTGTTGAGGGTCTGTTCCCCGGCATGTCCAAAGGGGGTGTGACCTAGGTCATGTCCCAAGGCAATGGATTCAGCTAAATCCACATCCAACTTGAGCAGAGACGCTACTGTTTTCGCTAAAAGGGCAACCTCCAAAGTATGAGTTAACCTAGTTCTGGTATGGTCATCCAAGTAGGCCAGCACCATCTGGGTTTTACCGCTCAGCCTGCGAAAAGATCTGGATAAGACAATCCGATCCCGATCCCGCATGAAGTGTGTCCGCAAATCATGGGACAACTCTTTGGGATTTCTCCGCCAAGCATATCTTTCGGGCGCTTTTAGGGAAATTAGCTCGTCATTAATAGGACACACCCCCAACAATCATTTCGAGTTACTTCCCCATTCTAGCGCACATAGATTTCCAACCCTTCGGTTCGCACATTCTCGCACAGGTTTTGGTTTGTTAAATCAGTCAGATCCACCAGGTTAATTTTATAGATTCCCGATGCTTCATCCAGTTCAGAATACCGACCGCCTGGCAGCTCTGCCTCAGTAATGGCGGCTATATCGATTTCAGAATTCGGACGAAATTCACCCCTAGCACGGGACCCAAAGATTACTGCCCTTTTGACACTAGGAAATGCTGCCAAAACCCTGGTCATTTGTATGAGGATTTCCTCTTGCAGACCAAATCTCATTTTGTTATCTCCCTTGCTAACTGTTTTTCCAGCTCAGCAAATAGGCTCATATAGATTTCCTTGACTCTATTGTAGATTTTAATAGCCATAGCTTCATCATAGGTGTGGGAAGTCAGGTTACGATCACCAAGCATCTCTATCCACAGTTCGCCGTCTGTAATTATCCCAGCAGCAAATGCTTCTTTGAAGGCCTCTCTCGGTGTATTCACCTCTGCAATACCATTGTATGCCATTACCGCCTTCAACAGTTTCCAGGCAAGCTCGTAGGTGAATTCAAAGCGTTGAATAGCTGCATCATAAACAAAACTATTTTCGGGATTAGCATCTACTGCTTCCCTCAATCTAGCTGTAGCTCTAGAGAAGTTCGAGAATTTTTCCTGTAAACGCTTGATATCCATTCTGGTGTTCCCTCCTTGAAACTTAAAAGCCAACCTAATAATAGCGTAACCGCTAGCTAAGAATTATAAAACCATTCGGCAAATAACCAGCAATATCCTGCACAGCGTTTCAGAAATGAAGATTGCTCACTTAATGTACCCAACTATCGAATTGGACTTGGCTTATGCTGGTTATAATAATATTTGGAGGGGTAGCCGGACCTTATCGAAACCACTTCCTGAATCGCTTAATCCGATGTTGATATTTGTAGGATTTGTGCGTTTTCGGTTTAAAACGCTCCCACAATTGCCAACTATTCAGGGTTAGGGAAACAAGAATTCCAAGGTTCTTTAGTAATTCCAAAACCTGGGTGGCATCTATTTCCAACAAATCATCTCCTTAACTGCATTCATAAAATACTGTTAGGTATATATTGCAG
>CAZKEO010000278.1:0-3717 GCA_964551785.1 uncultured Eubacteriales bacterium
ATTGCCCAGGAACTTGAAACATCATCTGTAAAGTTTACGGATATAAGGTCAAAAATCGGCTCTATCTCAGGATTTATTACCACAGATCTACAAACTAGAATTGAACTATTGCGCAAGAAACTTGCGGAAAAAGAAGCGGAATTCCAACGTGTTCAGAATGAGAAATTAGAACAAGAAAGATTCGCTAAACTCAAAAAGCAAGAAGAAGAGATTAAGCTTCAACAAATCAATGCAATAAAACCTGCGGGTGCAAGCTTGGATATTCTCTACAAACACGTGGAGCATATTACAGGCATTCCCGACATATCTACAAACGTAAAAACTGCCAAAGATCAGAAATTGAAGGCGGTACAGACAGAAATTTCAAAGCTAGAAGACTTAGTATCTAAAGTTAAAAATACCTACGCACAGGCAAACCGCGAACAAGCGGAGAATCTAGTTAATGAAATCAAAGGTAAGGCATGGCGTTTTGAGGAAACCGAATACGAAGAGCAGTTAAGCCAAGCAAAGCAATATCTCGAAAAGTCGATCTTCTTTTTCTCTGAGTTGGCCAAGGCAAAAGCGCTTCCTATTGACGCTCCTGAAGATCTTTCTAGTATTAAGAACCAAATTGAGCAAGTTGTAGCAAAATCCGACTCAATGATTGTCGAATCCCACAAGGTAGACATTGAAAACGCGCTCAAAGATGCGGATTGCCGTGCAGAGGCCGCCTTCAATAAGACAGAAAGCGCTATAAAGGCACTTGAAGCTGAACTCCCAAATGGCAGGTTGGCTGAATTAAGATCGAAGATAAACCGAGTGTCTGGTTACATAACTCCTGAGTTGAGTGCCAGACTCGATGCCCTTCGTTCTCAATTGGATCAAAAAGAAACCGAACTCGAAATGGCTCGTATTGAAAGAGAAACTCAGGATATTATGGAACGAATTGTTAAATTATTCATGTCCATTACTTGCAACAAAAAACGGCAGGAATGCATAGATCAGTTACTAAAACTACAAAAGTAACAATGTTGGGGAAAAAGCGAAAATGACGTCGTTAATACTTCTGGACCAGAACAATAATAGCATTCCACCAAATGGGTATTTGATTATCGATTCCGAAGTAGCATTCTTAGAATGCGCAATGTCAGGAAAGGCGTTATTCATTCGTGGTAACCATCTGTGCGCATGGGCAAAAGAATTTTTTGATGGACGAAGGATTGACTATCGAGAGGCCCCATCCCCTGTTGATAATTTAATTCAAACTTACCCCGAGTTAACGCTCGAACAAGCTAAGTTTATTCGGGATGAATTGAGTGAGAATCTCTCCAAGTTGGAAAAATTTTCCGCATCAGAAATTATTAATACGATATTTGTTACTCATCTATGGACATCAATTCCTTCTAAAAAACACGCTGCGGAGTGGCTTCTATGGCTTGATGAAACGGACCCAGACGATGCTTACCAACCTATGTTGGCAGTTATTACAAACGAATGGGGGCAATTAGCCCCAGATCTTTCCGAAATTTATGATGTACGCAGCCCTGTAACAGCACGCGAAATTCTAGGGAAGTGGCTAGGTGCAAAGATCACCCCATTCATAGAAAAATTCGGGGAATTCCCAATTCCAATAACAGAACAATGGTTGAACCCGTTGTATATATCTTGGAGTAAAGAGATCGTTCGGACTAATGGTACTTTTATTAGCGAATTTATATTGATGCAGGTCCCTTGGCATTTCAAGCAACATGTAGCAATTGCTACATTAGAATATTTTGAAAAATATCCCGAATCAGAAACTTTCACTCTCGAGAGATACAACCAAATCGCACGATTTCTTTCTGGTGAAGATCGCGTTCGCCTAAGCGTCATTAAACCCGCATCAGTTCCTAATGACCTACCCGAAACAGCCGAATCGGTACTCAATTGGTTTACAAAAGAGTATTTACCCTTTCGCCAATGGCAAATTTCAACGCAAGCAAAAGGTGCATATCAAAGAGTTCTTGAATTAGGGCTACAATTCGCCCGGTGGTACCTGGATTTCTATCCCCAAGCAATTAATTCCAAAAAATACCTGAGCTTTTTCAAATCGAAGGGGTTAAAAGACCAGTCTCCTAAGTATGTGGACTTGTTGGTGATTCTTGATGGGCTGCATGTCTTGGATGCAAAGGTAGTAATCAACACTCTTCTGAAAGCGGATGGATCCCAAAGGCTTACACTAACCGAAAATACTTTATGTTACGGGCCAATACCTACTGTTACGGATTTTGCAAAAGGAGCTCTTGTTCGTGGAGTACAACCTACTTTGATGAAAGAGATTGACTTGTTAGGTGAAGATATATCAGAGCGCCATACGCCACTACCATTGCTGCAATCCGCAGTGCCTGGTGACCTATTTATCTGGCGATTACAAGAACCTGACAGCACGTATCACACCAAAAACGCATCTCCTATGCTCAGATCAGATATCGAAGGAAAACTAAACACGATTGCTCAGAAGTTGATTGATCTTGCGAAAAAAGTTTATCCCACGATTCCTTTAAGGATCATTATCACCACTGACCATGGCCGTTTTCTTGGTGTGTCACGGAGGGATATAGGTATACCTGAAGGAATGCAAGCACATGGGCGTGCGGCGTGGGGGAAAACAAATATTCAATTTGACAAAAAAGGTTACAAGATCGATGGTGACTTAGTCTACCTGTCGAAGGATCGATTTGGTCTATTAGGTGATGATGCAGCAGTGATTTTGACCGATAGCGCTTTTCAACACGAGAAGTATGCTCAAGAAATTTATACTCACGGGGGTCTCTTTCCCGAGGAAGTTATTATCCCTTGGATTGTGCTAGAACGGAACATGGCGAGACCAGACTTAGAGTTTACATTGAATGGTGAAGGAAGAACAAACCATCCTGGTACAATCCATGTTACTGTGCTTAATCCAAGCTCCATAGAACTGACTCTAGTAAAGTCCGAGATTTTGTTTGGCGATAATCGATTGGTTGTTGAGTTGGAAAAAGAAATACTAGCATTGAAAATGACAGAATTCGAAATAGAAATTACTTCCTGGCCATCGAGTGAGCAAATCTTACGAGGACAAGCTCTAGCGATCATTAGAATGCCAAGCGGAGATGAATATAAAGTACCATGGAATATTTCTACACTTCAAGTTACCGAACTTTATAAGCGGGACAAATCATTCCTTGAGGGACTGGAATTATGATTACTAATACGCAACAGCAAAACGACTCTCCACAACCCCAATCTCTACACGAGTTGGATGCAAAAGTCCAAGATGTATTCGGTGATTTATCTATTGATAAAAGACGATTACCTTCCACTAAGTTGGACAAGAGGGGAATACCTGCTTATGTCGCAGAATGGGCGATTGATACCATCTCGCCTGGGCGAGGTTTGCTATCACAAGAACAGATCGGTAAAGTTACCGATTGGGCAAATCGTTTTATCCCTGGCCCGGAAGAAGCTAAAGTAATTCAAAACCGGTTACTGAACGGTGAAACCATTAAGGTGCTGACATCTCTGGAAGTAGATATTCATCTTACCAGGCGTAATCAAGACCGGGCTGCGCAGCTAAAACTTCTGCAAATATCTGATGCACTCATAGCAGATGGTATTGTAGATAAATACCCAGATCTGTTAAAGCAGGGGATGTGGGGGGTAGTTGAGATTGTTAATACCCCAGATGGTGTGGCTGTATCAAGTTTTCGGCCAATGCAA
>CAZKEO010000279.1:0-3713 GCA_964551785.1 uncultured Eubacteriales bacterium
CAAAACCATTGCTAATCACTCACCTGCTTCTGTGCAAGCTTCCAAAGCAGCAGTAAATTCCTGCTATTCCTACCAGGCACCTATCACCTTCATCCCGAAAAGTCCCTTGTGGGTAGATCAGGTAGATTTTATGGAAGGAGTTACTGCTTTTGTACAAAAGCGGAAGCCGAATTTTAGAAAAAAGCAGTAGACAATCGAAACAAGATATGAAAAAATATACTGAACAGCATAATCTTAAAGATCTCAAGAGGTTTTCATGAAAATGAAACTGGAAAGAACCATCAAACTATGCATATTAGCTACTATTGCAGTGTTTCCCCTGTCCACTAGTTTGGCATATCTGGGCATGGGGGTTGCCTTTTTATTGGCACTTTTCAAAGGCGATGCTAAGAAAATGATCAAATTGGTATGGGCTGACAAACCCCTGCTTTTCATAATTGCCAGCTTTAGCTTAGCGATCGCTTTTTCTAAGCTTTTTTGGGTCAGCTTAGGCTTAGGACTGTTTTGTTCTGGCCAAATTATGCTTTACCTCCTAGTACGGACCTACCTGCGGGATGGTAGAGATATCAAAAGGGCGATCTTTTTAACTTTGTTGATTAGTATTATTGTTTCCTTAATCGGGATTTATCAATACTATTTCACTTCAATGGATGTAGTGGCACAGGGCTGGGTAGATGGCAAAATCTACAAAGATATCCCTGCACGGGTTTTTTCCACCTTATATAATCCCAATGTCTTAGGGAGTTACTTAATCTTTATCGTTGCTACAGGCATGGGCTGTCTAGATTTTGCTAACCGTCGGAGAGGTACGCTATTGGCAGTCGTGATTATTGCCGCTTTGTTGTGTTTGTTTTTTACCTTCTCGCGAGGTGCTTGGCTGGGGCTGGCAATCAGTGTACTCCTGTTTTTATACTGGCGGCAAGAAAAGAAGTACATTATAGGAATGCTCTCAGTTGTGGCTGTGCTAATACTGATTGATTCTCAGCAGTTATGGGCAAGAATTAATCCCCAGGCCCTAAAACAGGATACTAGTATGGCATATCGGTTAGAAATTTGGCAGACTGCTTTGCGAATTTTTCAGGATCATCCCTTTTGGGGTACAGGGATGGGCACCACCTGGTACTATATTCCCCAATATTCGAATAGCATTTCCACTTTTATTGCCCATTCCCACAACCTGTACTTACATTTAGCTGTAGAGGCTGGTTTTTTTGGGCTGTTTGCCTTTCTAATCCTAGTGGGTGGAATTATGTTCATGAACTATGATGTATATCACAATTCCCGCAGTCCTAGACAAAGGGGTATTGCCCTGGGATTGCTGGTAGGCTTCACGGGCATCATGGTCCAGGGCTTTGTAGATGCCGCTATTACGGCACCCCAATTTGGGATGCTTTTTTGGACCTATTGTGGAATCTCTAAAAACCTTTGGGAAATGGGTAAAAAAAATCAGGTCCAGGATATCTTCAGTTGTCAGGAGGATTCGCGTAATCCGTATGTATGCTGATGATTTAGGAAATGCTATACTTGCTCCAAAAAATCCAAGGAGGAGTTTAGATGGTACCTAATATTGATCCTCATAATTTAACAGATGCTGAGATTGTCAAAATTGCTATTAGACAGGAAGAAAGAGGACACCGGTTTTATTCAACTGTGGCCAAAACTACTACTGACCCGGAAGTTAGGCAGATGTTCCTCAGGCTTGCCGAAGAAGAAAGAGACCATGCCCAAGTGTTTAAGCAAATCTTAGATTCGATTCAGCAATCCAGTCTGGCTGTTTTTGGCAAGGGCTCGATTGAATACATGAAGGCAATTCTGGAAAAGGGGATTTTTGAAAACCAACCAAATATGGAGCAACTTCCCGAAATCCATAATTTCAAAGATGCTTTAGTGCTTGCGATTCAGGCGGAAAAGGACGCTATTTTACTTTACCAAGAAATCATTAATAACTGCCAGTCTCAGGAGGCTAAACGGACAATTGAAAAAATGTTAGAAGCTGAAAAACTACACTTGGTAGATCTTAGAAGTAATCTTGAAGAAAGCTAACAGCATTTCCTGTTGGGGATTGCCCTTGATTTTAAGTAAACATCTGTGAAAAATCCCGTCCTTCCAAGAAAGGCCGGTAATTTTTTGTTTCTGGATAGGAAAATAAGTATTAATGTCGAAGAATAACTAATCACATAAAAAAGAATTAGGTTCAGGTTATAGGAGGTCAGCAAGATGTATTTATCAAAACGCGCTTTGGCAATTAGCCCATCTCCAACCCTTGCCATCGACGCTAAGGCCAAAAAGATGAAGGCTGAAGGTATTAATGTACTTAACTTTGGTGTTGGGGAACCTGATTTTGATACACCTGATTATATTAAAGAGGCTGGGATAATAGCGATTAAGGAGGGCTTTACCAAATACACTCCCGTTGCCGGCATTGATGATTTGCGCAAAGCAATTATTGACAAACTAAAGTTAGATAATAACCTAGAATATCAACTACAGGATATCGTTGTTTCCGCCGGGGCAAAACATTCCCTCTATAATATCATCCAGGTACTCTGTGATGAAGGCGATGAAGTGATTTTACCTGCTCCTTTTTGGGTGAGTTACATAGAACAAATCAAACTGGCTGGTGCTATTCCGAAAATAATATATACTCAGGAAATTAATAATTATAAATTAAGCGCAGCAGATTTAGCTGCCGCAATTACACCGAAAACTAAATTGCTAATTTTAAACAGTCCTAGCAATCCTACTGGGGCAGTCTATAATCGTGAAGAATTAGTCAGCTTGGGTAAAGTAATTGAGGAAAAAGGTATCTATGTAATTTCAGACGAAATTTATGAAAAATTACTTTATGATGGCCATGAACATATCAGCATAGCTTCGCTTAGTCCAAGGCTGAAGGAATTGACCATTGTGGTTAACGGGGTCTCGAAAGCATATGCGATGACAGGCTGGCGGATTGGTTATACTGCCTCGCGTCCAGAAATTGCCCGTGCTATGTCAGCTCTACAGAGTCATTCTACTTCTAACCCTGCTTCGATTGCCCAAAAAGCTAGTGTTGCTGCTTTGAATGGTAATCAGGAAACACTGACAGCAATGTTACAGCAATTTGAAAAAAGAAGGAATTACATGTTTGAACGTATGCAGGCCATGCCAGGAGTTACCTGTAACAAGCCGGGGGGGGCGTTCTACCTCTTCCCCAATATTAGTAGCTTCTTCGGCAAGTCCTACCAAGGCCAGCCTATTAACAGCTCAACAGACCTCTCGGAAGTACTTTTACAGTATGCCAATATCGCGGTTGTGCCCGGTAGTGCCTTTGGGACCGATGCCAACCTACGAATATCCTATGCTACCTCGCTTGAAATTATCGAAGAAGGTATGAACCGGATGGATAAGATACTGGCAGCAATCAGTTGAGTCAGATAGTTTTTTGCCATATTAAATGTCGAGGAGCATAATACTTATGGCTAAAAGTTAGTCGGGATGTAGCGCAGCTTGGTAGCGCACTTGCTTCGGGAGCAAGGGGCCGCAGGTTCGAATCCTGTCATCCCGACCATCTATCCTAAGTTTATAAATGGTGACAGCCTTACCAAAAGGACTGTCACTTTATTATTTATAAATAAGTATTAGATAGAAGGAAAATCAAAATAAACTATTCTTTGCACAAGTTTTTGCAAATAGATGTTGACAGTGCTAGTTGAGTTATGTTAATCTATGAA
>CAZKEO010000280.1:0-3703 GCA_964551785.1 uncultured Eubacteriales bacterium
CTTTACTCCCACCGCAAAATAACGGATGCCCGGAATGTCAACAGTCACAATCGGCTTGCCTGAAGCCAAGTACTCGTAGAACTTCAGGGGGCTGACATTGCGGGTTAGTTCATTCATTCTAAAAGGGTTCAAGCAAACATCAAAGGCCTTTAGATAACCTGGCAACTGACCGACGTCTTTACGGCCTAGAAAATGAACATTGGCTAAACTTTGGAGTTTGCTGACATCGATCCCTACTCCTACCGGTCCGACCATGACTATAGACCATTCTGGGTGGGTTTGGGCGGCTTGATAGATTAGTTCCAGGTCGACCCAGTCCTGGATAACCCCTACAAATCCAATGATGGGCCCTTTGATACTGGCAATATCGGCTGGGACTGGAGTCTCCGGAGCTTGGGCTTGCATAAAGTGCTCCACATTGGCCGCATTGGGGAGGTACCAGGTTTGGGGGTTGTAGGCTTTTTTGCTGTCATACAAGCCGATGGCAGTAACAAAGACCAGGTCACAGGCTAGTAGTAACTTTTTTTCCATTTCCAGCATGACTGCTTTGTTGATTAGGCCAGTATATTCGGAGTGCTCATCTACACAATCGTAGATTAGCAACTTTTTTTCTACGTGATTCAGCATATCCCCAGTGTTAGGCATATAGGTCCATAAAATGGGGTCTTGGAGGACGAGTTTTTTGACAATTCTTTTTAGGAAAAAAGCCTGCCAGCATTGGTTAAATTTGTTCACCCAACGGTATTTGTTCCCAAAGGGCAGGGTGACTGGCGGGGACCAGAGGTAAATATTTTCATTGAGTCTCCGAATTCCTTTAAACCACATTTTCCATTTCATCCACATTGCTTGATCCTTAAAGGGTGACAGCAAGGTGATGGGGGGTTCCACGTAAAGAATGGTGTTATTCTTTGGTAGCCGGGACATGACCTGCTGCTTGCGGGTCCAGAGCGGATCCCAATCTACGGAAGATATGCAAATGATGTTTTGATTGGTGAGCATTAAAGTGCCTCCTAAGCTTAGTTCGCGGCAAGCTTCCTGCTGTTTAGTTTTTCCCTAAGCAGGTTGATTATGATATTTACTTCCGGGACTTTGAAAATTAAAATCAATCCCAGGTAAACTAGAGCACCAGTGCCAATGGCACTACCTACTTGAAGAGCTGTTCCTTTAGTGCCCCAGGCTAGGGCTACGGGTTCCAATTGGGCCGAAACCAGCCAAACAGACACTGCCATCACCCCAGAGGCTATACATACTTTGACCCAGGTCAACCAAGCTTCTACTGGGAAGAAGGAACCGATTTTGCGTCTTAACCAATACGCTAGCAACAGCATATTTAAGAAAGTAATAATGGAGGTTGCCAGCGCGAGTCCGGCATGGGCCATGAAACGAACTAAAATGATATTTAAGATGATATGAATTGCTACGCCAATTCCTCCGATAACTACGGGAGACATGGTGTCTTCAACGGCATAAAAAACTCTGGTCATGATATCTCGCACTGCATAACCTACCAACCCAATACTGTAAAAGATCAAGGCAATTGCAGTGGCAGTGGTATCCTCTGGATTAAAGGCTCCCCGTTGGAAGAGCAGGCGCACTATTGGTGTCGCCAATACCATCAGGCCAACAGAGGCTGGGATCATAATCAGGGCAAAAACATTCATGCCTTTCACTAGGGCATTTTTGAGTTTATCCATTTCCTGCCGAGCTGCAAATTCTGACAGGGCGGGGAAAATGGGAACAGCGATAGCTGCTACAAACAAGCCGAGTGGGAGCTGCATAATCCGGTAGGCGTAATTCAGGGCTGAAATACTACCCTCATTTAAGCCGGAAGCTAAAATACGGTCAATAATAATATTGATTTGACCTATGCCAACACCGATTAGGACTGGAATGATTAATTCGCCAATTCGCCTAATGTCAGGATCCCGGTAGTCTAGGTTAAAGCTATAGCGAAATTTACGTTTGAACAACTCGGGCATGGTGACCAAAAATTGGCCGGTAAAGCCTACCAGAGTACCTACTGCCAGCCCGTAAACACCCATCGAGGGTACTAAGATAAATAAGGAGCCTATGATAGCCACACTTGAGACCAGCGGTCCCAGCGAAGGCATCAGGAAATGGTTTAAGGCATTTAGCATGCCGGAGGTCAGCCCTACCAGCGCTAGGAAGATCAGACTGGGAAACATGATGCGCATCAACTGGGTAGTGAGTTCGGCAGTTTGGCCTGTAAAGCCAGGTGCCATTAACTTGACCACCGTCGGAGCAAAAATGATTCCTACCACACTAATGATAGCAAAGGCAATAAACACGATATTTAGCATGGAACTGGCCAATCGCCAAGCTTTGTCACGGTTTTCTCCCAGTAGATTCTGGGTGAAGACCGGAATGAAGGCTGCATTAAAGGCCCCAGTTATGGTAATGCCCAAGATGTTGGGCAGGGTATAGGCTACTAAAAAGGCGTCGGTCTCCATGGAAGCACCGAATTTAGCTGCGATAAAAGTCTCCCGAATAAAGCCAGCAAACCGACCAAACAAGGTTGCTAACATGATTACCATAGCTGCTTTGGCTATGGAACGCTTGGTTGACATTGAAGCTTTCCTCCATCTTCGTGTTGCTGGTCGTGAAGCATTACTTTATGTTTGGTTGCGAAGTTTTACTTTATCTTTTGCTGGTTACCCAGGAGCTTGCGGTAAAATTGTTCGGTTTTTCGAGCCATCAGCTCGACACTAAAGTTTTGCTGAACATATTCTAGTGCCCGCTCTGCCATCTGCTTTGCTTCCTGTGGCTCTGCCAGCAGTTGCAACAAAGCTTCGGCAATGGCATTACCATCAGCAGGTGGAATCAACACCCCAGTGTGACCTGATTGAATTATTTCGGGGAGCCCCCCTACTTTGGTAGCTACCACAGGTACCTGCATGGCCATAGCTTCTATCGCCGTTAACCCAAAACCTTCGGAGAGCGAGGAAATCACTAGAGCATCCAGGCTGTTGAGGATATTAACAATGTCTGCCCTGTAACCAGTTAGCAGAACTTGTTTTTGCAGATTCATTTGTTTAATCATCGCTTCTACGGCTGGCCGATATTGGCCACTGCCAACTAACACAAAACGACATTCAGGTCTGAGCTTAGAGATGACTTGGGCTGCCTCCAAGAAAAAACGGTGACCTTTGACCGGATGAAAGCGAGCAATCATCCCAATTACCGGAACATCTGAGGCAAGACCAAATTCCTGCCGGACATCTCCGGTAACTGAAGCCGGACTGAAGGCACCCAAATTAACACCATTGTAAATGGTGGTGATTTTGTTGGCTGAAATTCCGTGACGGACCAAGTCTTGTTGCAACAGGTCAGAAACGGTGACAAACTGCTCCACAGAGTTGATGGTTACCCGCTCCATCAGGCGATTAACCTGCCTGGCAAAAAAGGAGGGATAATCTTGTTCTAAGACACTATGTACCGTGGTAACAATGTGCTTAATGCCTGCCAGTTTGGCAGCCAGCCGCCCTACCAGGTTAGCTCTTACTCCGTGAGTGTGCACGATGTCGATGGCGTGCCTCTGGATAATCTCTCTGAGGGTACCAACTATGCCTATATTCAGTTTATGTTTCATGACTACAGCATCGGTGGCTATTCCCTGGGATCGGGCTGCCTGTACAAAGGGCTCGGGGAAAAGACAACACAATCTCACCTCAAACTGCTGCTG
>CAZKEO010000281.1:0-3695 GCA_964551785.1 uncultured Eubacteriales bacterium
ATGTCCTGGTTGATGTGCGGGGACAAAAAATTTCCTTTCAGTTGGCGGAGAATTTGCCGTTGCTGGAAGTAAACCTGATTAGGTTAGCCCGAGCCCTTATCAATCTAATTGAGAATGCCTATACGTCTACTGCAGGGGTCCGGGAAGGAAGAATCGAAGTGAAGGTGGAGAGTAACGACCAGGGCCAGGTAGTTTTTACGGTGGCGGATAATGGGGTTGGCATACCGGCCCATTTACAAGAGGAAATTTGGGTGCCTAGTTACAGTACTAAGTCCCCTTCCTCCGGCTTAGGGCTAGGGTTCGTGAAACGGGTAGTGGATAACCACCAGGGCATGATTACTATAGAAAGTCAGCCCGGGTGGGGTACGATTGTAACGGTAATGATACCGGGGGTGAAACAAGATGACCAAAATTTTAGTAATTGACGATGATGCTGATATTCGCTTCACCATCAGTGAAATTTGCCGCTTTGGCGGATGGGAACCATTGCTGGCGGTCAATGGTCAGGAAGGCTTGGAAGTCTTCTCACTAAATAATCCGGAATTAGTGTTGGTGGACTACCATATGCCAGTGCAAGACGGGCTAAACACTGTCCGAGCAATCCGGGAGCTGGATGCCTGGGTTCCGGTCTTGGTCTTAACTGTCGATGAGCGTCAAGAGGTGGCCGATAAATTCCTAGACCAAGGGGCGACGGATTTTGCCTTAAAACCAATCAAAGCACCTGATTTGATTGCCAGAATCCGGATAAACCTGCGAATTGGCGAACTCCAGCGGCAAAAACAGCATCAGCAGGAAAAAGTGTTTGTAACCAAGGGGATTAGCGCTAGCACTTTAACCATCATCGAGGACTTTCTAAAAATTCAGCAGGAAGCGCTGACCATCGAAGAGGTTACTGGGCAGGTAGGCTTAGCTTACCAGACAGTACATCGCTACCTCATGTATCTGGTTGAGGAAGGGAAAGTACAGCTTGAATGTGATTATGGCAAAGTGGGCCGCCCACGGAATCGATATAAATGGCTAGAATAGCACAAAATTTTGCATTTAGTAACTAGCAAGAAGGTTATAATCGCCCTTAACTCCAGTAGTAAGCCTGCAATTTTGCAGGCTATAGTTTTGTCTTGAAATGACATTAAGGGTCTGCAAATTACGCATAATTAAGAGGTGCGGATTAGTATATATTAAAGAACAGACTTAAACCAAGAAAAGGAGGATAGGAAAATGTTTATTAGGTTTAGGAGTACGAAAAGGTATCTATCAATGGTCCTCGCTCTAAGTGCCTTACTTGTATTAGGGATGACCGCAGGGTATTTTTGGCAGGATGAACCAACTTTTTCTTTCTTTAACCGACAGTCTTTTGAGCAGACTGTAAAGGCAGCCAAAGAGGATAAACCTAAAGTAATGAAAAAGCAGATGAAAATTTTAGAAGAGCGCTATGTGTTAACTCCCAAAACTACTAAGGAAGTAACTATGTCTAGGGGAAAACCTATCCCAGTTGGGCCAACAGCAAAATTACAGAAAGACCTCACCTGGGAAAATCTCGCCCAAATGACCCCAGTAACAATTAAAGAAAAAGGAGTATTTCCCTATCTGCCTTTGCCACATGTCTTACCAGAGGTCGGCGGAATGGTCTTTCCTCCGGTGCAAACCAAGCTCCATCCTGAATTAGTGCGCTTTGATGTGGACTTTGACTTACCAGATGCCTTCCTGCCAGAGTTTCCTCCAGCCTTATTTCTAACCAATCGACCTGATTTGGGTGATGTTTCGCAAGGCAAAGAAATCACCCTGGATAACTTTTACGACATGTTCAAAGATATTTTAACTCCTGTTCAATTAGAGGGTATGCGCTTGTTGGTTACCAAATTTCCTCAACAGCAATTTAACGCTACCGATGATCGCAAAAGTGAAAGGCCTAGTTTGGGTGTATCCTGCTTCGACTGTCATGTTAACGGACATACCACTGGCCAGTTCCACTTGAATCCTGACAACCGACCACAGTCAGCCCGCTTCCGAATTGAAACAGTAAGCTTAAGGGGTGTTAATATCCAAAGATTGCATGGTTCAAAAAGATCTCTACGCTCCATTGAGGACTTTACTGAGTTCGAACAACGTTCAGCATATTTTGACGGCGATCAGACAACTGCTGCTAAAAAAGGAATTAATCCTTTGGCAAGAGAGCAGGTTATGCATATGGCCCAATTCCAAAATATGATTGACTTTCCTCCTGCACCTAAACTGAATTTATATGGTAGGCTGGATCGGGCTAAAGCAAGTAAGGAAGAAATCAAAGGAGAAGAGCTATTTTTTGGTAAGGCCAAGTGCAGCGCATGTCATCCTAGTCCTTATTATACCGACAATTCAGCACACGATTTAAAAGTGGAGCGTTTTTATGAGGGAAGGGCAGAGGGGCCTATCAAAACCTTTGCTTTAAGAGGGTTAAAGGATTCTCCACCATATTTGCATGATGGGAGATTATTAACAATTGAAGATACTGTAGAATTCTTCAATTTAATTCAAGAATTAAAATTAACTGCAGAAGAGAAAAAAAGCTTGGTGTATTTTTTGAGAGCGTTATAAATAAACAAAGATAAATGGCTTGGAGTGCAATATGTCACATCCAGGCCATTTGTTTTCTTTCAGGAAGCATATATTTTTACCCTGTGGATAATGGCTTAGGCGTACACATACACGCTTTTTGCAAATAATTTCCCTCGTTTATCCCAAAAGCGGCCGCAGGTGCTTTGGTGACGTTCTGAATGACCGTCGAGGTCGCTCAGTCCATTTTTTTGTTAGTGCAGTTTACGAGATTATGCCTAGGCAGGGGTACCTGTTCCGGTTAAGTTGCGATTTAGTTTTAGGCTGTGACAACACTTAGTGCAGCTGGGCAATAAACTCATCCCGTGCAAATAGGACGTTTGCACGCCTTGGCGGTGGTCACGGACGACCACTCGCCAAGGTTCGGATGATGTTTATTAGCCCAGCAAACTTAGAGTTGTCCGGTCTTAAACTACCAGCAACGAACCGGCAACAGGTAGCTCTGCCAGCCAAGAATCGCTTAGACCAAGACCCCAAACACAAAAAATTGGACGGCAGAGCTATCAGTTTGACCCCAAACGCACCTCCGGCGCTTTCTCTATTGGTAACATTTCCCTAGCGAGAAAAAAGAGATTAAATCGCTTAGCTAGTCTGGACATGTCATAATTAAATCGGCACCACTGCAATTGGATTTGTGACGGTGAGGATATTATCAAATTTCTCGGGAATAAACTAAAGAAAATCGCGAGGGAAGAGTATGCAGGATAACTTATTGCAAATTAATGGGCTGAAGACCCATTTTTTCACAAGAAACAAAGTGGTTAAAGCAGTGGACGGGGTAGACCTAACCATTAAAAAAGGCGAAACTCTAGGCGTTGTAGGGGAATCCGGTTCAGGCAAGTCAATTACTGCCATGTCTATTATGGGCTTAATTCCACAACCCCCGGGCAAAATTGTGGCTGGGAGCATCCTCTTTGAAGGAGAAGATCTGCTCAGGAAGTCAGCAGCGGAAATGCGAGCAATCCGGGGAAACTCGATTGCGATGATTTTTCAGGATCCGATGACTTCGCTGAATCCGGTACTAACTGTGGGGGAACAGATTGCGGAGAATATTGATTCCACTGCATAAAGGCAATAAAAAGCCTATCTGCTCCTTGATAATT
>CAZKEO010000282.1:0-3678 GCA_964551785.1 uncultured Eubacteriales bacterium
ATAAGTACATCGAAAAAACTTTTCTTAATGGTACTAGACCAACCAATCCTTATAATAATTCAAGCGTTAGACCTACAAGAGCTAGAAACAATAATTCTCAGGGGACGGGTAATAATAAAAAGCCATCTGCAGGGAACACTGGCGGAGGTACATTTGCAAAAGACTTAAGTAAAGCTCTTAAACAAACGGGGACAGCTATAGCGCTTGGGCCGTTTGCGGTCGCAACAGATGACTACAAGGATTTTAGAAACGATCCTGATGTAAGGCGTGGACTCAAGAACGGTACCATCGCAGTGGTTTCTCGGACTCCGGCAGGACCATTCCGGAGCGCCTATAATTGGGCTAATAAGCTAGCACCGAACGTAGTTCCTGAAATAAAATTAATCAAAGCAGATGAGGAAACTGAACAAGCCCTTTCTAACGCTAGCATGGTAAAACTTATTTCCCCATCAACAGCTATCAAGGCACAAGAGTACATAGATAAAATCAAGAAATTCTTTACCGAATAGTTTTCTTGGCCACCATCAAGCTAAAAGGGAGGAAAGTTGTGAGTACACTTATTTTAGTAGGCAAAATTTTACTCTTCCTATTTTTGGGCATGGCATCAATTGCATGGACGATAGACGCAGTAACCGGTTGGGGGGAAAAAGGTGAATACAAGAAGACTCTTTACTTAACTCTAATCATTTCTGTATTGATTGTTGTCATCTTATTTGTTCTGGGAAAAATTGGTCCAAAATAATTTCTAACTGCAAAAGATAAGACATTTTAACTGCAAAACAATGCTAAAACAGAACGGAAGGAATAAGTTGATTTATAACATCAAATTCTGTCGCGCAATCGTACAGAAACTAACCGCAGAATTCTAATTCTGCAGCCAGTACGTACCTGCCACCCCCTCACTGTGCCTAAAAAAGCGTCAGTTACGTTGGTAGCGTCTTGACGCAGCTGCCACACCTGACGCTATGCGGGGTGCAGGTGGCGACAGACAACAGAAGAAACAAACTTTTTAGGCCAACAGGCAAACCGTTGGCCTTTTTCCGTGCCCTTTTTGGGCGCAAATCCATGGGAGAGAAGGAGTTGAACAAACGTGCAAAAATTTTGCCCACAGGAGCACACAAAAACGGATGCTAATACCCTAATAATAATAATGCCCCCTCAAAAATCTTTACACATTTTGCCAATAAACGTGCCGTCGGATGCCCTCGGGGAGGCGGTTGCCGCGTTCCACAGCCACCTGGAGGAGGATGGTAAAAGCCCAAAACCGTGGAGAGCTACGTAGGCGACGTGACGGGTTTTCTGGCCTACCTCGATGTAAAGGGAGCGGACCTCAAAGGCGGGCTGAGGCGGTTCCATGTCACCAGCTACCGGAGCTATCTGCTTGATTCCGTCTACGAGTCGGCGACCATCAACAAGAAAATCAACAGCCTGCAGTCATTCAACAAATACCTGCTGGACAGGGGAGAGAAAGCTGACATTGTGGTTGACTGTCGCTTCCAGAGCTATTTGTCAGTGGAATTCCAGCCGTCAGTGGCAGTTAGAAGTGAGCATTTTCAAGTTGCAAGACGTTTTAGAAGTGTTTAGTTCCAACTGACATTGACGGTAGAAAGACCAAAAAATAGCCCTCTTTTGCCTGAGGGCTGACATATTACTGCCGTTCGGCAATCACCCTGGCTACATTTGTGGCATCGATGGTGTGCTGCTCCCTGGTGACGGCATCAACGAGGCAGTCAGTACATATAGCATTAATCAGGCGCGGGATGCCGTTAGAATGGACATAGATGGCTTTAACCGCATCATCGGAGAAAAACATATGGGTGCCGCCGGCTTTTTGCAGGGCATGGAAAATATACTTTTTAGTCTCTTCTTCGGATAGGCCATTCAAGTGAAACCGGACGTTAATGCGCTGTTCAATGGCCCTGAGCGCCCTGAGTTTAAGGCGGTCCCGAAGTTCGGGCTGGCCTGTTAGGATTAAGGCCAGTGGAGAACGGGAATCCACATCAAAATTAATCACAAAGCGAAACTCATTAATCATGCCGGTAGAAAGCTCCTGACCCTCATCGACAACAATCACCGGCAGGACATGGTGCTTGTCATAAAAGTCACGGATGGTCTCTACACTCAACAAAGCGGCGTTTGGCTGTGCCATACCTGGTTGCGGTAAGCCATCTCATAACGTCGACAGGCTTCTTTCGAACCATCTAGAAGCTTTAGTACCGCCTCGGCCTCATACAGATGATTGCTTAAAGTGCTGGGTTTAAGAAAATCCTCCGGGCAAGAACCGGTAAGTTCCAGGATGCGGATGATCTGCTGCACACTTCTGGCTGGCGCCTCCAGCTTGAGAGCTACTGCCTTATCCAGCAGGTCGGGAGGGATCACACGGCAGTGGGCAGCATCTTTTCGCACTTTGGGAATCAACCCTGTTGGCCCTTCCTTTTCATAAGCCGCTACATAACGCTCCAATGTTCGTACACTAAAACTTTTGCACTCTCCCTTGGGGGTGAGGTGGGTCTGACCGGACAGTTCTGCTAATATTTTCTGGCGTTCACCCTTACTTAATTTCCGGGTTACCAAGGGGGCAATCAGGCTAAAACGGAAATTGGCCAGCGTTTCCCGTACCTCTTGGTTCATACAACGCACTCCTTTCCTTCGTGGAATCCACCATAATTTTCCCACAGGTAGTCTAAACCTGGGAGTTAGCAAACTCTGTGGACTTTTTTCGGTAAAACCGGCCAACTAACCGGGTGACGGGGCAAAAGCCACCAAAATTTCTTCCCCAAAGACACGAAAAAACTCCACGCAAAGGAGGAGTTACACTAACAGTGTGCCCGGTAGTAGCAAATTAAGCATGTCGAAAACGCCGTAAGAACTCGGAGGTTCATCTGGTAAAAGAAACTTGATTATGAATTGAAGAGCTTGGCCGGTATTTAGAACGAAGGCCACATCTGATAACCCTTTGGGAACAGGTAAGCTAGGTCGTAGCTCCATTAGTCGTGGGGTAACGAATTTACCGACTTGAGGGGCAATCTTTTTAAATCGCTTAAGCCAGCGCCTGAAGGTACAGGTGCTTACAGAATGCATACCGTGGGTAGAAGAATGGGACGGAGTCTGGTTGATGGACACTTTTTCAACCACATGACGTTGAAGAAGTTCGAAACGGTAGGAATTCAGGAACCGGGCGTAGGGTTTAATGAAAGAAGGGATGAAAGAAAAGGTTATTTCACAATTTGGACAGCGCCGTCGGAAAATTGGTAGAACAAAACATTCATCCCGACAGTAAACGGTATGAAAGTATTTTCCGTGGCGGTGGGTATTCCCTTTGCAGAGAGGGCAGGAATGCGGGGTTGTCCGATACCAATTTAAAATTGTAGATAAATAGGCAGTGACGCCGCCGGAAAAGGGTAGTATAATAGTCATTGAAATCCCCTTCTATTGGGGGTTGGGGGACCTTTTCGGGAGTGGGAGTCGCCAAACATCACAGCCCGTTAAGGTCTCGTCCTATTTTCAGGCAAAATAACAGCCCTATCGACCGATAGGACTAATATATCCGAAGAACAGTTTTTATGTCAAATAATTCTAGAAAAAAGCACTTTCTACTGACATAGAAAGCCGGAAGCGACAACCAAGGATGTAGTCGAAAAAGCCTTTGGAAACCTGAAGGAACGCCTTAATATGCGC
>CAZKEO010000283.1:0-3657 GCA_964551785.1 uncultured Eubacteriales bacterium
TATTTTGTCCTGCATTTCTTGTGTCAGAGCGGAGGTGTCCACTTTGGCGATACTAATAGTGATGTCCCCTGCTGCAGCCTCGCTGATGGTGTCAACCGCCTTGGCGTTAAAGGTGATGGTGCCAAGTCCTGCATCCACCTTAATGTCAGCCTTGGTAGTATCTGCTACCTTGTCAAAGGCGTCTCTGGGTATGGCAACCTCAATTTTTTTGGCATTGGCTGGAGCTGATACCTTGATTTCCACCACTGAATTCTGCCCGGCAGCTTCGTTTTCCTTCGCCTTGTCTGCCAGGAAGTTAATTTCACTTGCTTCCACTTTGGCAGAGGCCGTACCGGTGGCTTCATTAATTGCTGCTGCCACAGTTGTTGAAACGGTGGTAGTTGCTCCATTTAATTTAATGTTGCTCAAGATTTCCAGGATTTTTTTATCCCAATAAGATATTGAACCTCCACTTCCGGAATTGGCTGTCACATTGATTAAGGCTTGCCCTTCATAGGTATTGCCGTCAAACAGATACGATGCCTTGACGATGGAGGAGCCATTTTTAAGTGCCTTCACCATACCCGTCGAGTTTATACTAATTGCTTGCTCGCTACTTGCCATGACTTCCCATTGAACTTCTTGGTTATTAATAGGTTCAGTCTTCATGTCCTTAAATAGGAGAGAGGCATCTAGCTGTCGCTCCTCACCTATCTTCATATAGACCTCTGAGGGTGATATTTGCAAGCTATTAATATCTGGGCTTCCTTGCTCGCTGATTTTTACCACGATAGCATCTTCAAACTGGTAATCCTCGGTAATCGCAAAAGCTGCACGCACAATGGCATTTCCTTCAGCCAAGGCCTTCAGTTTACCTTCATCTGAAATACCGGCGAAATGGTCCCCCTCAAGGATTTCCCATTTCACTGCCTCCTGGCTCAGTCTGATCTGATTGCCCAGTGAATCTTGCGCCCACAGGGAAAGGTCCTGCTCCTCGGTTGTACTCATCAGGCTCTTTTGTCCTTTAATGACTACTTTTTTGATATCTTTTAAAGTGTCATTAATTACGGTGGTTTTGTAAACAGTTTTATTGAAAGCCTGGTCCTGGGCAACTACTGTTATTTCTTTGTAAAGATCCTGCCCTATTTCCAAACTGGTTTCAAAAACGTTATCCGGTCCCTTAGCAACAGGAGTCCCGTTCACTGTAATTGTTGAGCCTATCTCAGAAAATCCTCTGATGTCAATCCTGTTTCCCGAAACAGGTGCACCAGGCCCGGGATAATCGATTTTAAGCTCGGGGAGTAAGGTATCACGGATAACTTTGATGCCTGTTTTGGAACTATCTCCCCCACTATTGTAGGAGAAAGTGTAGATTAAATTTTCCCCTTCTTTTAGATCGCATTGCCGTTGCCATTGTTTCCCCTTAATTGTTGACTGGTCTTGATCATTCAAACGAATGACACTGTCAACCTCCTGGTCGGAATTGAATTTCAAATTGACACTTGCTTCATTGGTACTGTAATAGGTCATACCATCAGCATCCAAAAATTCCTGTACTTGACCGGAAATCGCCTCAGGTATGATGGAAATCTTTGCTGGGTTGGCCACCGGTACCGCAATACTTCCCGACTGCAGTGGCACCGTCATGTGGATTAAGTTATTGACGGTTTTATAAGCAGCTATTGCCACTTTGTAGGCTTGACCCGGTATTATACCGCCGATCTCGCCCGTCTTGCCTGCCTCCCCTGATGCATTGTTATACTTTCCTCCGATTACAGTATGGTTGGTTTTGCCGTCCTTGACTTCAATGATACCCTGACTTACATCCTTGGAATCATATACCTCTATATAATAGCCCTCTGCATCGGTGGAAGCAGTCCAGCTTACGTCCAATAACCCATCCCCTGCCGGCTTAACCACCAGGTTCTGTGGATTGACCGGTTGATTAGGGTCAATGACGGTTAATTTGGTAGGTGCATAGAGGCTGGTGTAGGTTTTCCCGTCACCTTCCAGTTGGGCTCTCAGATAATACTCTCCGCTATTAACTTTTTCGGGAACATCAAGCGTTACCTGGTTGGGGGAATTAGGAATGTCTTTTGCTATCAAGGTCCCGGTGTCATCTGTATTGTTCTTGCACAGATAGAAGGACATTTTGCTGGCAGCCATATCTATTCCTGTCCAACTTGCTTTAATTTTGCTGTTCTCCATGGTTGCTGCCAGGGAGTTCAAATTAGGGATGGGTGCCACATCCATGATTTTAAGGTCGATCTGCTTATCAGACCCTAACTTCCATTGGCCGGACTGGGGATTTACCAGGGAGATAAAGACTCTCTGTTCAGTTGTTCCTGATTGACTATACCCGGCATCTATAGTTTGCAACATATAGTTGGTACCTTCCACCAACGGCACATTCTGATCTGAGGGGTTGGTCAAAGTGAGTTGAGGCACAGTTCCTGCATAGGCTGCTTCAATTAACTGATATTGCTGATCCTTGGCAACGTCAACTGCATAATTATAATTACTTGCTGCACCCAATAAATTCAGCTTACCACCTTCAACACCATTAGCTGCCCACATTGTTTTCACCTTGGGACTAGTTGAAAAATTAGGGTTGTTTCTATTCGATATCTCTCTGACCCGAATATTATCACCAAAGATAAGTCTACCTGACCTACCCATTGCTTTATTATTATCAGATATACTTGCTAAATATTGTCCCGGAGTCGCCATGGCACCATTAGCTGCCAGCATAATGGGAGCGGCTGAACCCCATACATATTTTATACCGATGGGAATCCCGATAACCTTCAGGCGTGCATAAACATTTTCATCACTTATGCCCGCACTGACGCTGCCCAATCTGATCCCGCCGAGAAAGGGCACCTGAGGGGGAACTACAACACTGCCATTAACCGTTCCCCCTAAGGAAACCGGGCCAAGGTTACCTTTTTTGGTTGAATCAGCTCCATAGTAGAGGCTTCCATCCCCTAGAATAATTCCCAGGATATTGACACCTGCCGTACCTCTAAATTCAAACTTTACCTTGTCAGTTATCAGTGCATCTTGAAAGGCTAAGCCCAGGGAAACCTCATCCAAGATATCCAGCTTAGCTATTTTCATTGTTTCTGCCGCGACGGATAAACCTCGCAGGGAAACAGCCAGCGTTATCCGGTCGGCAGAGAAAATCTTAGCCAGATTGAAGCCTGCTATGGCTTTTAGTGTCAGTGGTGGCAGCATAGCGAAGTTGCCGGTAACCGTATCATATAAGCCGTCAAAACCGCCACCTAGTTTTGTCAGACAGGCGACAGGCGTGGTAGGTATGATGGGTATGCCCGGCTCATTTGAGCCTCCCGATAGTTCCACCTGGTCAGGGACACAAAGTAAAACATTGCCCACTTGTACTGATTTGAATTTAATTACTGCATCGGCCTGTACTACGAAGAAATCAACCCCCGCACTGAAGAAAAAGCTATTATTGTCAAAGGAGTTGTATTCAACCTCTACCGAACCTCCAATAGTCAGACCGGGAATTATTTTTCCCGTAATATCCTTGGGTATCCCTACCTTGCCCCCCGCTTTGATGCCCTGATAAATCAGGGTGTTGGGATCTGTTTTGGAAACACTGAACCTTAATTCATCCACATTTAAGGCGAATTCAATATCCCCGCCTTGTTCCTC
>CAZKEO010000284.1:0-3644 GCA_964551785.1 uncultured Eubacteriales bacterium
CAGTGCCTTTAACCAGGAACTCCGTGCAATATTGAAAGGTGATTGACTCGGATTTGATGGGGAACAAACTAGACTTGGTTATTACTGAGTCCACGTTATCTGCTTCCACGGCTACGCCTTGGGCAGCTAGTAAAAAGCCTTGTAGGATAACTAACCAGCCCATCCCACCGGCATCCACTACGCCAACTTGTTTTAAAATGGGTAATAAGTCTGGAGTGCTCTCTAATGCCTGTTGGGCTGCTGTACAAGTTGCGGTCAATACTTCATCAATACCTGTTGCTGCTTTAGCTGCCTTGACCGCTCCTTGGGCTCCCAAACGCGCAACAGTAAGGATGGTACCTTCGACAGGTTTTTTAACACCCTGATAAGCAGTATCCACTCCTGCTTGCAGAGCCTGGGCGAAGTCTCTAGCATCGATAATGTTTTTACCAGCCAAACTAAGGGCAAAGCCCCTGATTAATTGCGATAAAATAACTCCAGAGTTGCCACGGGCGCCCATCAGAGCACCTTGGGCCAGTTCTTTGGCCACCTTGGCTACAGAATCCTCAGGGCATTGGGCTGCCTGAGTGACAGCTGCTTGTAAGGTTAAAGCCATATTCGTACCTGTATCGCCATCTGGGACGGGGAAGACATTTAAAATATTGATTTCCTCTTTTTTTGCTGTCAAGAGCTGATTGGCTGACATAAAATATTTTTGAAGCTCTCTGCCACGAAGTCTAATAGCTTTCACCAGATTGATAACCCCCTAGTTGAGTCGTACTCCCTGTACATGGATGTTAACATCCCTTACCTGAAGCCCTGTTACATTTTCAACCGTAAAGCGCACTCTTTCTCTGACGTTATGGGCAACCTCAGAGATTTTCACACCATAGTTAACAATTATGTAGAGGTCAATGTCAATTTCTTGACCATTTAATTGTACTATTACTCCTTTGTTTAAGGAATCTCGGCCGAGCATTTCGGCAAACCCGTCAGAAATACTTCTAGAAGCCATCCCCACGAGACCATAACATTCTACTGCTGCCGAGCCCGCAATTGTAGCTATCACATGCTCGGAAATCTCTAAATTGCCATCTGATTTAACTTTACTATCCACCATTTTAAAACCTCCTTTATTAAGAAAAAGGGAAGGGCACCCCCTTCCAGATAATTTAGTTTTTGAATAGTTGGTTGAGTTCGTTTAATAATTGTTCTAACTTAATCCCGTGCATCTTGGCGCCGGCTTCGACAGATTCTAAGGTGGCACCCATACAATCCAAGCAATGCATGCCATGCTGCTTCAAAATCTCTCGTGCTTCTGGGTGTTTTTGCAGCACATCAAAAATAGTCATCTCTTTGGTAATCACCGGCAACACCCCCCTTTAGTATAGCCTATGCTATTTACTTTAATATTCCACAACCTTGGAAAAAATCCTTCCTATAACTATTTGATATTGCATGGAAGTGTCAAGAATTAATACTTGCCATCCCCTGTAAATTTTGATAGAATAGAAAAGTAATTCAGCCCATTTCACTAGAAAAGGGAAAATAATATTATTAACTATAGCTTTCAAGGCGAGAATATTGAGAAGGAGGTGCTAGATATGGCAAGATGCGAAGTCTGTGGTAAAGGTATTATAACCGGTATGGCTGTAAGCCACTCGCATATACGTACCAAGAAAACCTGGAAACCTAACCTGCAAAGGGTGAAGGCTCTAATCGAAGGTACACCAAAACGAGTTCGGGTTTGTACCCGCTGCCTGCGTTCCGGAAAGGTTCAAAGAGCAGTATAGCCTCCAGTTTTCTTAAGCCAATAAAATAGTTTCCCAAATACCTCAAGACACTTTGATCTTGAGGTTTTTATTTTGCCTCACGAAGGTCGAAATTTAGGTATAACTCTGTTGCTTGACCACAATACTAAAGCTAAATAGTTTCAGAGCGGAGGAACAACCATGTACAAAAACCATTATTATGCCATTGTTGTTGGTGCTGGACCAGCTGGTTCAGCTGCCGCACTGACCTTAGCAAAAAACAATTTAGCAGTGGTTATGTTTGAACGTGGTAAATTTCCTGGCAGTAAAAATATGTTTGGGGGCACCATTTACCGTGAGCCAACTGCCCAAGTGTTTCCAGATTTTTGGCACCAAGCCCCCTTGGAACGTGCAGTCTGTAGAGATGAAGCCTGGTTTATGGAAGCTGATTCGGCAGTAACGGTGGGTTTTAGTGGCTTGCGTTTTGCCCAGGAACCCTTTAACAAATTTACTGTCTTAAGATCTAAGTTTGATAAGTGGATGGCCGAGCAGGCAGAGTTGGCCGGGGCGCACTTAGTTTGTAGTACCTTGGTTAAACATTTAGCTTATAAGGGCAAAAAAGTAACTGGGGTTATCTTAGATGATGGTAGCAAGGTAGGCGCTGATGCAGTAATTTTAGCCGAAGGAGTGAACTCTCAGTTAACTTTAGAAGCCAAGATGCGAAGGCCTTACCAAGCCCAACAATTAACCTTGTATGTTCAGGAAATCTTGGAATTAGACAGCAATCGGATCGAGGAAAGATTTAACCTTGAAAAAAATCAGGGGGCTATTATCGGTATGATTGGTTATCCAACCTCTGGAGCAATCGGTAAAGCAGGTCTTTGGACCAATAATAATTCCTTGGCCATCATGGCTGGCGGGTATTTGTGGGATCTGATGCAAAAAGGTTTGAGTCCTTGGTTGCTCTTACAGCGAACTAAACAGCATCCTTTAGTTAAGAAACTAATTCAAGGGTCGCGCGTAGTACAGTATAAATCCCATATGATTCCCAAAGGAGGCTATAATGCCTTTCCTGATTTATGTTCAGATGGTATTGTGGTTGCTGGTGATGCGGCTAGTATGGTTAGTGGGCGCCGTGGGACTGACCTGGCGATGCTGACTGGCCAATATGCTGCTCAAGCAGTAATACAGGCTAAAGCCAAAGGAGATTTTACGGCTAAGACCTTAGCTGCTTATGCGAATAAAGTTAATAGAAGCTTTTTTATTGAAGATATCAAAGCAGCAGAAGGTAATGTAGAATATTTTCATCATCATCCAGATGCTGACTATCTTTTAGCAAAGACCTTTAATGATATTGGCTATGCGTATTTTAGTGAAGGTGTCATGACAGAACGGGAAAAATCAAAAATGATTAATGAAACAATTTTAGCGGAACAACCAGTTGCCAAAACACTTTTTGATATGTATGCCGGCTATAAACATTGGGGAGTTTTTTGAGGAGGAAGATGAGATGAAGCAAGTCGCAGATTATGACCCCTTAGATAATTTACTGTTTGAACCAGATGAACAAGCACATATTAAAGTCATCAAACAACAGACTTGTAGTAATGATTGCCCGGAACGCTCTTGTACTAATTTCTGCCCTTCTCAGGTATTTTCCTGGCATCAAAACCAATTGCTGGTCGATTATACGCGCTGTGTGGAATGTGGGGCCTGTATCTATAGTTGTATTCACCAAAACATCAGCTGGGAATATCCCAGAGGAGGTTTTGGTGTAGTTTATCTTTATTAAAATTTGACATGGAAAGCTCGCATGCTATCTCCTTAAATGGAGATTTTTTTGTAGGATAAACTAACGCCAATTTCACAAAATATAGATAGCGCGAAAAAAAGGAGGTTAGCAAAATGTCGAAC
>CAZKEO010000285.1:0-3628 GCA_964551785.1 uncultured Eubacteriales bacterium
CTTACCGGCCTACCCATTCGGTCCGAGATTCTGAGAGCTACAAAGGCAGAAGCCTGGGCCAAACTCGGGTTGCAGCCCAATAAACGCTTAGTGCTGGTAACTGGCGGTAGTCGGGGAGCTGGAAGTCTCAATTTAGCTATGCTGGAAGTTTACCGTCATATAGCAGGACAAGACGATATCCAAGTCCTGCACCTCACCGGACAAGCTACTTACCAAGAGACCTTGGATAGACTAGCCTCAGCAGGGATAAATTGGATGGAAAAGGGCAATATTAGCATCAAACCGTATTTATATAATATGGAAGATGCCTTAGCCGCGGCGGATCTAATCATCTGCCGAGCTGGAGCGACCACATTGGCTGAAATTACGGCCAAAGGTATGCCGGCTATCTTGATTCCTTATCCCTATGCGGCCGAAAATCACCAAGAATACAATGCTAGAGCCCTGGAAAGCCAGGGTGCAGCGCTGGTTATTAAGGATCAAGAATTAGAGGGTACCAGCCTTGCTAAGCAAATCCTAGCTTTGCTTGGCAACTCGACCGAATTGCAGCAAATGGGACAGGCTAGCCTAAGCTTAGGTCGGCCAGAAGCGCTGGTAATGCTCTTGGAGTTAATGGATCAAATCCAACAAAAGCAATAAATTAAAGTTTTCAAGCATTAGTCTAAGGTTGAAAAAGGACAAGCCTCCTGCACAACTTTTGGGCAAAATGCATACTATGTGATGTACAAAAGCCCCGGGAAAAAGCCATAAACATAAGGACTGGCAGACGGGTTGGGAGGAGCTGAAAGAATGAATAAACAAAGGGGAAGAGTACACTTTGTGGGGATAGGCGGCTCAGGGATGAGCGGTTTAGCTCAGATAATGGTTGCCAAGGGTTATGAGGTAAGTGGCTCAGATATCAAAGAATCAGATACCACAACCCGTCTGCGCCAACTAGGTGCGCAGGTTTTTATCGGACATTCTGCAGAGCAGGCGGTTGGAGCAGTGAAACTGGTGCTTTCTACAGCTATCAATGGGGATAATCCTGAGGTAATCTACGCCCAAGCAAATAATATCCCAATTTTACATAGGTCGGATGTATTAGCTTGGTTGATGGAATCGCAAAAGGGAATTTGTGTAGCTGGTGCCCATGGGAAAACCACTACCACCTCAATGGTTTCTTTAGTTTTAGAGAATAATGGTTTAGATCCTACCATTGTGGTAGATGGTGGCCTGGCCGAAATCCAAGGTAATGCTAAACAAGGTGATGGAGAATATCTGGTAGCTGAAGCTGATGAAAGGGATGGTTCTTTTCTGAAGCTGCATCCCTTTATGACCATTCTCACCAATATTGAAGATGATCACTTGGATCACTATGGTAGTATGGAAAATATCATTACAGCCTTTACAGAGTTTATTACCCTGGTACCCCAAGCTGGTAGCGGAATCTTCTGTGTGGATGACCCGAAGGTGCGAGCTTTGCTCAGTCGCTGCCAAGGGAAAGTAATTACCTACGGCAAGTCAGCTGATGCCCACTACCGCTTAGGTACTGTTAGGACGATGGGGCTAGCTTCGGTTGGTCAGGTTTTTTACCAGGATCAGTTGCTGGGTGAAATGGTGTTAGCGGTTCCAGGTGAGCACAACCAATTAAACGCCTTAGCTGCGGTAGCAGTCGGAAGAGAGCTCGGCTTGAATTTTCCGCAGATTGTGCAAGGTTTGCAGAACTTTAAAGGTGCCCAACGTCGCTTTCAGGTACTGGGTGAGATTGAGGGAGTCAAGGTAGTAGATGACTATGCCCACCACCCAACAGAGTTGAAGGCTACCCTAAAAGCAGCTAAAGATACTGCCGCTACAAGGGTTGTGGCCCTCTTTCAACCACATCGATACACCAGGACGAAATTTTTGCATCGCGAATTCGGCAGAGCTTTTGGGGATGCTGATGTAATTGCCATTACCGAAATCTATAGTGCGGGCGAACCACCTATACCTGATGTTAATGCCCACTTGATTATTAAGGCTATTGAAGATTATGAAGGTCGCACAGCACAATATTTACCGTCTTTGGATGCAGCCACCAAATACCTGGAAGGCATTGTCCAGCCAGGGGATTTAGTCTTAACCTTAGGAGCCGGCAATATCTGGACGGTGGGCGAGGATTTAGTTCAACTGCTAGAAAGTAAGCAAAGGGAGGCTTAGGCATGCAATTTCGCCAAACCACGGAGGAGCTCACTAACCTACTCTCTGGCGAAATTCGCCGCTCAGAACCGATGTCAAAGCATACTAGCTGGCGGGTTGGTGGACCTGCCGATATCTTTGCACTGCCCAAAGATATTAAGGATGTCGTGGTCTTATTGCAGTATGCCAGTGAACGGGATATTCCCTATACCATCATCGGGAATGGCTCCAACCTCTTAGTGCGTGACGGGGGTATTCGGGGTTTAGTGATAAAAATCGCTGCCAACATGGCTAAAGTAGAGTTTGAGGGCTGTAAGGTGAAGGCAATGGCTGGGGTAGCATTGCCACGATTAGCCCAGCTCTTTTTAGAGCACCAGCTGGCTGGGATGGAGTTTGCCGCAGGGATTCCTGCTGCTCTAGGAGGAGCGGTGGTGATGAATGCTGGTGCCCACGGGGGGCAAATTAGTGATTTAGTGATAGGCGTAACCGTGGTGGATAGGCAAGGTAAGCTGAGGGAAATTGCCAAGCAAGAATTGGCTTTTGCCTATCGCCAGAGTAACCTGACGGGCAGCGGTTTAACAGTGCTAGCGGTAACGCTAGAAGCTCGTGAGGATCACTCTGAAGCAATTCGGGACCGCATGCAGACTAACCTACGCCATCGACACATGACACAACCACAGGGTTGGCCTAGTGCTGGCAGTGTGTTTAAAAATATTCCAGGTCAGTCAGCTGGTAAGTTAATCGATGAACTGGGGATCAAAGGCCTGAAAATAGGGGGAGCAGTGGTTTCTGAGCAACACGCTAACTTCATCATTAATACTGGGGAAGCTACAGCTCAGGATATCTTAACTTTAATAGAAAAGGTTCGGCATATGGTATTGCAACATTATCAATTACTGCTGGAACCTGAGGTGCGAATTTTAGGTGAAGGGTAACAGCGGAGGTGAGCAGTGTGCATACATTCGTGGTTGTGGGTGGGAAGAGACTGGCAGGTACTGTTCGGGTTAGTGGGGCTAAAAATGCCACCCTGCCGATTTTAGCAGCAAGCTTATTGTCTACCGGGGTTAGTACAATTACAGAAATCCCGCAATTGGATGATGTCAGAGTAATGATTAAGCTACTTGAATACCTTGGGGCCAGAGTCCAGCAGGACCGGGATAAGCTGATCATTAACACTGAACAGGTTGACCCCTTAGAGGTAACAGAAGAATTAATGCGTAAAATGCGTGCTTCTAATTTAATTATGGGGCCCCTGCTCAGCAGGTTTGGATATGTACGGGTAAGTCATCCTGGTGGGTGTGCCACTGCATAGAAAATATACTTCCGGTATGTCTATTAAGACTACCGGATTTTGTGTTTTGTGGAGCCAATTTCGGAAGAGAAATTGGGGCTTTTCGAATTAACGGTAATCAGACAAACCTTGTTTTTCATAGGCTATATAGAGGTGAGCAGTATGAAAACTTGGAACAAGGCT
>CAZKEO010000286.1:0-3622 GCA_964551785.1 uncultured Eubacteriales bacterium
TTTTTGAGTAGAGTGCTGATGTTGGAGAGGAAGTTTCGGGTTTTAACGTGGAAATGGCTGCTACTAACGAGGAAATTTCGGCATATTCAGACAAGTTAGTTAAAATGGACCAGAATCTACAATAAATTGTTGGCCAATTTCAAGTGTAAAATAAGTCAACAAGCCACCATAGTGTGCCTCTGCACAAAAACTCAAAGGCTAGCTGCACGGTAACAGTCAACCTTTTGTAACACTTTATATGGAATAAAAATAAAACCTGTAGAGTCACCTTTAAAGGGAGCCTCTACAGGTTTTTAGCGGTTCAGGTTACAACCAATCCGGAGTTTTTCTATATTCATAGTAAATAAAATAGAACCCCAAGGCACTCATTAATGCGATAGAATAACAAGTCATAGAATGGAGATAAGACCACTTTGTGCCACTGTAAACCAGGAAATGCAGTTTGGTGGCGATAAATTCTATTCCAGTGGCTAATGCCGACCAAGCCAGAACGGAGAAATATCTAAGTAAACGACTTTTCGGTAAAAAACGGATTAACAACAAACCAAGCCCAAAAAATGGACCAATTATTAAATACAAATCCAGTTCGCCTACAGGAATCATTATAAAGCGATCTACCCAAAACTTTTGATCGATAAAGAACTGCTCTAAAACAGCCCCGGTTACCATCGTCCAGATACCTACAGGGAAACCATACCAAAAATCCTTCCGGGAACATGAGAAAATTATTATCAACCAAGACATCAGAGCCAATAAAAGCCAGGGTAGATTATACTTGTCCAAAAGCCGGCTAATCGCGTCTAATCCCATCTTTCCACCTCCAATTTTTATCAAGTCACTTTATTATGTGATAATTTAGATCACAAAAAACTAAAGATAATTAATTCAAGATACTATTTAAACAGGCCCGGAGGCCTTTTCGCTTTATGTATGGTGGAGGCGGGCTAAGAGAAGGTAAGTTTACGCTACTTTAAGTCATTTCTAATTTGTGTAAGCTTATCTAATGGAAAATAATAATCAGTGTATTGTCTCAATACCAGGCCAGTCTCTGCGCGCCCGGGTATTACCTCCTGGCAAAGCACCTCTGAGCGAATTAAGCTCTCCGGCTCATTTATTCCTAATAGTAACCTCATACTAGTGGAACTACTGAACCGAGGATTTATTTCGAAAATTACAGGGTTCCCATCCTTAAGACGCAACTGAATATTGATCGCCCCGTATGCTCTAAGTGTACCGGCAACTCTGGCGCAATAATCGGCAATATCGTGATAATCATCAGAAACAGCGGCAATAGAAACTCCTTCCTGCAGGTGCCGTTTTAAAGCAATTTTTGAAATAACTCTTCCCATATGATTTAAGCAAATCCCCACAGTAAACTCTTGTTCCTCTTCGGTGAGGTATTCCTGCATTATTAAGTTTTTCTTCCCCTTTATACATCTCAACATTTGCTGCTTGTTCTTAATTAGGGTAACCCCTTCTGAGCCGCGCCCGATACGCGGCTTGACTATCAGGGGAAATCCCGCTCTCTTTAAAAATGAGGGAAGCTTACTAGTATCTTCAGGATACCTAATACTTATCGGGATCTGAAAACTAGAGCGTGACAAATAACACATTGTCAACCACTTATCACTGCAAATTTTTATAACTGTAGGGGAACTTACAAACACCTTAGCTCCTGTAGACTTTTCAAGCAGGTTTCTTTTTTTTGAAAAAAATGAAAGCTCGGTTTCCGAGCCAATGAATATTGCTTTGATCTGATAATCTTTACATAGCTTTTCAATAAATAGATAGTAGCTTTCTTCAGCTGCTACTTGGGGAGCAATAAAGCCTTTGTCAGCAATAAATAGACCTAACGAATATGGGTTGATATCAACTGCTAAAATTTCAATGGGTAGCACGGATTCCTTAAGTGCCCTGATGATACCAAGCCCGTATACTGAACCGGCACCTGTAACTAATACCCTTAAAGGACTATTAACTTCCTGAGTATTTTTGCAAGCTACTGACGATGTAATCAACCTCCTGTTCTGTTAGTCCTGGGTAAACAGGTATTGAAACTACCCTTTCGGCAGCTTTACGGGCATTTGTGCAAGAACCATGAATTTCTCTTTGCAGATAAAGGGGTTGGTCAGGAATAGTTTTAGGATAATGGATGCCATACCCTATGCCCTGTGCTTCAAGGAATTCTATGAAACTATTCCGGTCATTAACCTCAAGGGTATACTGGTGATATACATGTTCAAAACTTGGTAAACATCTGGGCTTAATAAAAACTGGGTTTGTTAGCTCCCTCGAATAACGGCTCGCAATTTCTTGGCGTCTTTGATTAAAGCCGGGCAGCTTTTGCAATTGTGCTATGCCGATTGCGGCATTGATATTAGTCATCCGATAATTGTATCCCAGTAAATTATGCTGATATTTAGCCGTCTGACCATGATTTATTAAGCGTCTGGCTGTCTGAGCCAGCTCCTGATGCTGGGTCGTAAGCATACCACCTTCACCACAGGTCATGTTTTTTGTAGGATAAAAACTAAAAGCTCCAAAGTGCCCAAAAGTTCCAACTTGCTTGCCATTAATTGAAGCACCATGAGCTTGTGCACAATCCTCGATTACTGCCAGGTTGTATTTATTGGCGATCTCCATGATCTCTGTCATCCGGGCGGGATGCCCGTAAAGGTGAACGATAATAATTGCTTTTGTATCCGGATGCTTTTTGAGAGTATCTAGTAGGAATTGCGGAGAAAGATTATAATCCTGCGGATCTATGTCGCTAAAGACAGGAACTGCTTGTGCGTAAAGGATGGCATTTGCAGTCGCAATAAATGAGAAAGGCGTGGTTATTACTTTTTCCCCTGGCTTAATACCTAATGCCAACAATGCTACATGAAGAGCGGAGGTTCCTGAAGAGGTAGCAACACAATAATCACTACCCTGGTAAACCGCAAAATTTCGTTCAAACTTTTCTACATATGCTCCCTGAGCTAAACTCCCGCTTAAAAGAACTTCATTAATCAGCGTTTGTTCCTCTATCCCGAGCATGGGTTTCACCAAAGGAATCATTTTTACACTCCCTAAAAATTTTTTTGCATAACTCAAGGTTTAAACGGTGGCCGGATCTAATACCTATCACGTGTCCTTGAAGCTTTTTCCCGAGCAAGCTCAGATCCCCAAGCAGGTCTAAGGCTTTATGTCGGGCAGGTTCATTGGGCCAAAACCATTCCCGGTGCTCAACTCCAGATTTAAATACCAAAACCTGTGAACTAACTTTTCCGGTCAAGTTTATAACTTCTTCCAGCTCCGACTCAATAACAAAAGAACGGGCATCCGCTAATTCCTTCACAAAAGTTTGGGGGGTAACGTTTATTTCAGCATTTTGGGATAATAGTGGCAGGTTAGGATAATCAAGTACATACGTTAACTTAAACCCATCGTAAGGAAGAGCAATTATTAGCTTTTCATTTTTCGTATTTCCAAACCTTTCCCGTTTAAAAACAATAATGGGCTTATGTATTTTAATCTTTTCTTGCTTGAAGGGTTGTTGCACTATCCCAGCTCTTAAGAGAGCATGCGTAAACTCTTTACTGCTGTAATCTGGCATTACAGGCAAACTCGGCTGTGCCAG
>CAZKEO010000287.1:0-3619 GCA_964551785.1 uncultured Eubacteriales bacterium
CAGGATCAAAAAGCAGTCAAGTTAGCAGAGGCTGAGACAATGGCTAGCCTAGCTGAACTGCCCATCAACTGGGATAAAACCTGCCTAAAAATCGGACTGGTAGGAGAAATTTATCTGCTGTTAGAGCCTTTCATCAATCTTGAGGTGGAACGTAAATTAGGTGAATTAGGTGTCGAGGTGGAACGCTCCCTCTACCTAAGTGAATGGATTAATGAAAACCTCTTTATGGGTTTAATCAGGGGTGTCCAGGACAGCAAAGAAGCCAAGCAGAAAGCCAGACCTTATATTAACTATTTCATCGGTGGTCATGGGCAGGAATCAATTGGTCATGCCATTATGTTTCAAGACAAAGGGTATGATGGAGTGCTACAGCTAGCCCCCTTTACCTGTATGCCGGAAATTGTTGCCCAAAGTGTTTTCAACTGTGTTAGGGAAGAACGTGATTTACCCACCTTAAGTTTAATTTTTGATGAACATTCTGGTGAGGCTGGTTTAATCACTAGACTAGAGGCTTTTGTAGATCTGTTATGGCGTCGCAAGCAAACAAAGGAGGCATTGTTACGGTGAATGTATTTTTAGGAATTGATCTTGGTTCAGTTAGTACCAATGTAGTTGTTATGACTGAAAACAGGGATATTCTGTACAACCTTTACCTGCGTACCCAGGGTCAACCCATTCCTACCGTTCAAAAAGGAATAGCTTTACTAGTAAAAGAAATGGGAACCAAGTTTAGAGTTAGAGGGGTTGGGACAACGGGAAGTGGCCGTCACTTGGCAGGAGTGCTGCTAGGGGCAGACTCAGTTAAAAATGAAATAACTGCTCATTCGGTGGCTGCTTCTTATCTGGTACCGGAGGTACAAACTATCTTGGAGATTGGAGGTCAAGATTCTAAGATTATAATTTTGCGGAACGGGGTAGTTGCTGATTTTGCCATGAACACAGTATGTGCTGCTGGAACAGGCTCATTTTTAGATCAGCAAGCCGCTCGCTTAAATATTCCCATTGAAGAATTTGGTCCTCGGGCCTTAAAGGCCAGCACACCGGTCAGAATAGCCGGACGCTGTTCAGTCTTTGCGGAATCCGATATGATTCACAAACAACAGATGGGTCACCAGCTTGCTGACATCCTGGCTGGACTCTGCGAAGCTCTGGTTCGTAATTACCTCAATAATGTTGGTAAAGGTAAAGAGATTACCGGACCAGTAGTCTTTCAAGGTGGCGTTGCTGCTAACCAGGGGATCAAGGTTGCTTTTGAAAAAGCCCTCGGACAGGAAGTTATTGTACCTAAGTATTATAATGTGATGGGGGCAGTAGGGGCAGCCATTTCAGCCCAAGAGGCGGTGGCTAAAAGCAAAGTTACTGCTTTTAAGGGTTTGCAGGTGGCTGAAGCAGATTATCAGGCTAGTAGTTTTGAATGTAAAGGTTGTCCTAATCTTTGTGAAGTGATTGAGCTAAACTGCGGCGGACAGGCAGTTGCACGTTGGGGAGACCGCTGTGGTAAGTGGAATCAACTGGTAGCAATCAGTTAATTTCTTGACAAAACATCCCTTTTAGTTAAAATAAATATATATGCTTATGTAGAGGTGTGGCCTCTACCAGAGATAACTTAAAAGAAGAGGGAGTTGAGTTGAGTTGAGTATCACGAAGATTCTCCTTGAAGAGAAGGAGATGCCCACCAGGTGGTATAACATTCAGGCTGATATGCCAAACTTGCCAAAACCATCGTTAAACCCCCAAACCCTGCAGCCCTTAACAGGACCAGATTTAGCTGCAATTTTTCCAATGGAATTAATTAAACAAGAAGTTAGTACCGAGCGCTGGATTGACATCCCAGAAGAGGTACAATCAATTTTAAAACTATGGAGACCAGCACCGTTATACAGAGCTCATCGTTTAGAGAAAGCTTTGGATACCCCAGCCAGAATTTATTATAAGTATGAAGGTGTTAGTCCTGCTGGAAGTCATAAAGCCAATACTTCCATTCCCCAAGCCTATTACAATAAGCAGGCTGGTATCAAACGCCTTGCAACTGAAACAGGGGCCGGACAATGGGGAAGTGCCCTTAGTCTAGCTTGTAATTTCTTCGGTTTAGAATGTACTGTTTACATGGTTAAAGTAAGTTACCACCAGAAGCCTTATCGAAGATCACTGATGAATGTTTATGGCGCAGAAGTAATAGCCAGCCCTAGTGATCGCACCAATGCCGGACGCCAGATTTTAGCTGCCAACCCTGACTCAATGGGTAGCTTGGGAATTGCAATTAGCGAAGCTGTGGAAGATGCAGCGTTGCGTGAGGATACTAATTATGCACTAGGTAGTGTCTTAAACCACGTCTGCTTACATCAGACTGTTATAGGTCTAGAAACTAAGGCCCAATTGGCTAAAGTTGATGAGTATCCAGATATCGTAATCGCAGCAGCGGGTGGAGGCAGTAACTTCGCAGGCATAGCCTTCCCGTTTGTACAGGATAAGATTAAAGAAGGTAAAAAGACTAGAATCATCGCAGTAGAACCAGCAGCTTGTCCCACCTTAACCAAAGGGGTCTTTGCTTATGACTATGGAGATGTGGCGAAGCTAGCTCCGATTTCCATGATGTACACACTTGGTCATGATTTCATGCCTCCCGGCATTCACGCTGGTGGCTTACGTTATCATGGCGAGTCCTCCTTAGTCAGTCAGCTTTATCATGATGGTCTAATTGAGGCCCGAGCAGTAACCCAAAATGCTGTTTTCGAAGCTGCAACCCTTTTTGCCCGGACCGAAGCAATTCTGCCTGCTCCTGAATCTGCTCATGCCATTAGAGCTGCTATTGATGAGGCGCTTGCTTGTAAACTATCAGGTGAAAGTAAGAGTATCGTATTATGTTTAAGTGGTCATGGTCACTTTGACCTAAGTTCCTATGACGCCTACCTTGGTGGTGGCTTAGAGGATTATGAATATCCTGCCCAAATGGTGGAGGAGTCACTCAAGACTTTGCCGAAAGTCGATTAGCACAAAGTCGGCTGATTACATAAGTTAAAGTAAGCTCAAGGCTTAAGCCCGTAGTCCTTGCTGGATACGGGCTTAAGCCTTGATTAGATTGACTGCCTAGTTGAGATATGTTATCATAAATAAACATTATAGGCTTTGATGAGCAAGGAGTGAAGTTTTGTGAAATTGCATGGGACAATGAAAATAAACACCAAAGGACACTTGGAAATAGGTGGCTGTGATGCCGTTGATTTAATAAAGGAATTTGGCTCACCACTCTATGTGATGGATGAGGCGTTAATCAGAGCAGTTTGTCAGGAATACTACCAATCTTTTGTTGTGAAACATCAAGCTCAAGTAATCTATGCCTCTAAGGCTTTCTTAACTATGGGGATGTGCCGGATAATTGAACAAGAGGGATTAGGTCTTGATGTGGTCTCCGGGGGAGAGTTATATACTGCTCTGAAGGCCGGCTTTCCAGTAGAAAAGATATATTTCCATGGGAATAATAAGACTCCAGATGAAATCGAATTAGCTCTCAAAGCTGGCATTGGCCGCTTCGTGGTCGATAATTTGACTGAGTTACATATTTTAGATGGCTTGGCAGCTGAACAAGCAGTTAAAGCACAAATCCTGTTTAGAATTACTC
>CAZKEO010000288.1:0-3594 GCA_964551785.1 uncultured Eubacteriales bacterium
AAATTGATGGCAATCAAGAAATTCAAAAGGTGCTGGCGGATATTTTAGGCAAGCTGAAAAAGTAGTTTGCATGGCAAGATTATTCTAATGAATTAAAACCACAGGGAATACCTGTGGTTATTTGCTAATTATTGCAGAAAGGAGGTGAAGTGTATGGCCGTTACTTTGAAGCCAGTATCGAAAATATCTGGTTCCTTTGGACAAGAAGGAGAAGAAAAAGTAGCAGCATTTTTAGCTGAAGAGTTGCCGGAAACTCATTTGATTTTAAACTCCCCCAGGATTGCCTCGCATAATAACGTTGTCGATATCGACCATCTAGTAATTACTCCTGCGGTGATATTTGTAATCGAATGTAAAAACATGAACGGTAAAATTACTGGTGGTTTAATGGGCAACTGGGTACAGGAACGCACAAGTGACGGGCGTAAGGAGTTCGTTAAAATCGGTAATCCGGCTAGCCAGGTTAACCAGTATGCCAAAGTAGTTCGCGACTTTGTACGAGCGAGATATAATGAACTCACTGGGTTAAAAAAGAACTTCAAAGTAGAACCTGTTGTTGTTTTTTCACACGACCAATCTAATCTATCAGGTATGCACTTCACCTCCCGAGGAAAAATTGGTAAAGTCCAAGTATTACTGTTAAAAGATCTAATTCCTCATATTCTCTCGATTACTACAGAGAACATGACCAACGAGGAAATGGAACTGTGTGCTGATATCCTAGTCCCTCCCGACCAACGAGAACAAACAGGAGTGTTCCCTGTTTTGGTAGACCAACCAAAGGAAAACTTTCGGAATCGGTTTCAAATTTTGGAAGAGATAGGCCGTGGTAGTAATAGTATTGTATTCCGGGCCTTTGATACTAAATTAGATCGGGAAGTAGCGATTAAAAAATTAGACCCTATTCATAAGAGCAAAAACACACTTGAACGCTTTGCGCGGGAAGCTAGAATAACAGCTAAGTTAAATCACCGCAATATTGTGGATTTCTATGATTACTATGAAGATAACGGCGAATTTTACTTGGTTATGGAGTTAGTAGAAGGACTAAATCTGCGGGAATTATTAGATGAAGGAACCTTTTCCCTACGCGAAGTGGCAGAAGTATTTCCGGCTATTTTAAGAGCCATCCAACATGCGCACGAAAACGGGATAGTCCACCGAGATTTAAAAGCTGCTAATATATTATTGACCGAAGATCGGTTTATAAAATTAATGGTTTTTGGGGTTGCTAGATGGGTTGATGAATGAGAATTAACCCAAACCAGGGCGGGTATCGGAACTCCAGTTAATATGGCCCCGGAACAAATCATGGGTGAACATGGGGATAAACGTTCAGATATCTTTGCCCTAGGAGTTTTGTTATACCAAATGTTAACTGGCTACCTACCATTTCAAGGAGAAAGCCTAGGCGAGGTAGTTAATAAAATACTACGGGAGCAGCCACAGCCACCTAGTAATTATGTTAAGGTTATTCCTAGGCAGTTAGACTGGTTGGTTTTAAAGGCCTTGGAAAAGGATCCAGCGCAGCGCTTTAGTAGTGTAGAGGAAATGAATCTGGCATTTTCCGAGGCATTTAATCCAGAAAAAATTGCGGGGTTAGACACCTTTGGAGGTAATATCGGCGTACTATCCAACTTTTTTAAGGCAGGTCACAGCTGGTTAAGATTTTGGAGAGATGAGCGTCGTAAATTTTATGCAGTTGCCTTGGTTACCTTGGTAGTATTTGCTTGGTTAATTAGTCTCCAACTGTATTTAGATTCTCGCTTAAATACCGACCAAAAGGTTGTCCCGCCATTAAGTCAGTTCAACATTTTATCACCTCGAAAGAATAACAGTATTATAACTAATGACAACATTAAGGAACTTCATGAACAATTATTATCGCTGACTGGCCGGGAGGTCAAGATTAATGGCTTGATTGAAAAGGTCATAGAACAAAAAGGGGATAGAGTTATCCTGCAATTTTCCATTAAACCTACAGGATCAGCTGAAAATATCCGGATGCTACTTTCCTATGATGGAGATCCACATTCACTTCTTAGTGATCAAGGTTTAGTCACAGATGTGCAAGTGTCAGGAATTCTAGGCAAAATACCGGCCTTAGACCGGGAGAGTAATACGATGGTGAATGTACCCTTAATTGTTTCTCAACGTTTAGAGCTCATAGAGCCCTGGAACGTCCTTGCTCCAGCTAAAATGAGCCTAAAAGTAAATCAAACCCTTGATCGTAATGGCAAGCAGGTTACACTGCAGAAAATCGAGTTTGCTGAGACAGAGACGAGACTCTTCTTGATTGTAAAGAATAAATCTCTCAAGGATGTCATGATCTCTTTAGGTAATCCGGTTGGAATCCAGGCTGGAAGAACAGTACCTCAGCTCTATAATTTGGAGAATAACTACCAGATGGAGCTAAAACCAGGTA
The DNA here is from genome assembly GCA_964551785.1 of uncultured Eubacteriales bacterium. GTDB lineage: Bacteria > Bacillota > Carboxydocellales > JAJZTU01 > CAZKEO01. Next base: position 2,426 of record CAZKEO010000288.1, read on the forward strand.
AAGAAATTAAAGGTTTGGTAATTATTGGGTCGATGAATCCTTTATTAGGAAATGCCGAATTTAGGCTTGGTAATGACCTGTTTGGTGAAGAGCCTTGGTTGTTTCGAGTTAACTGGTAAGTCTGATAGATTGCAAGAAAAAATGTTTTATTCGGCAAGCAGTTCGCATATGATATAGTACCTAACGCAACCCTAAATGAGGGGGGATGGACGTTGAATATGCGAACAGTAGAAATGGTAGATGAAGTCAGTGAGGTGTTACGACAGGCAGTGCTAGTCTTAATCGATCAAGCCCTAGATAGAAATGACAAGGATTTATTTTTACTATTAGCTGGGGAATTAAAGAAGATGAATAACCAAAAGCCTGGACGGGAGAGCCTGGAAGCATTAACCAAATAGTGCTTCCAGGCTTTTTTTATACCTGAGAAAAGTTGCCTAGGAGGTAATTAGAAGATTTTATAGAAATATCTTTATATAGTTATAATATATAGCGAACTAATACAAATCTTGTCAAATTACTTCTGAGAAGGAGGATTTATATGACCAAAATCAAGCGGATAGGAGTTTTAACCGGAGGTGGGGACTGCCCGGGATTAAATGCAGTTATCAGAGCTGTAGTAAAGTCAGCAATTCAAGAACATAATTTAGAGGTTATGGGAATCGAAGATGGTTTTGGGGGATTAATTGAGGGTAGGTGTAAAAAACTTTCCCTGAGTGATGTATCGGGGATATTGCCACGCGGAGGAACAATTTTAGGCACCACTAATCGGGATAATCCATTCCATTATCCAGTGATGATCAATGGTGAACGAGTCTATCAATATATGTCTGGACATATTATGGATACATTAGCTAGTCAGGGTATAGAAGCGCTTTTAATTATCGGTGGTGATGGTAGTTTAAGTATTGCTAGGGAGTTTCACGAAAAAGGTCTCCCCGTGATTGGTATCCCAAAAACAATAGATAACGACCTATCAGCAACTGATGCCACCTTTGGCTTTGATACTGCTTTAGTAACTGCTACAGAAGCTTTGGACAAACTACATACAACGGCAGAATCTCATCATAGAGTTATGGTCTTAGAGGTGATGGGCCGTTATGCTGGCTGGATTGGCCTTGAAGCAGGACTTGCCGGTGGGGCAGATGTTATTTTGATTCCGGAAATACCCT
>CAZKEO010000289.1:0-3565 GCA_964551785.1 uncultured Eubacteriales bacterium
AGCGGGTTACCGCCGGAGATACTCTTCGCCCGGAAGTTGGAAACTTAACCATCTCTGGCGGAGTCACTGATATATTAACTGGAAACATGAACATAGTTACAGCCCCAGTAACTATCGATGGCTCCACATCGGGTAATATCAACATTAGCACTGGCAGTGCTACCATGGGGGTTACCACAAGCAACGTGACCGGTGAAATTATTATTTCGACCGGCAACATTACGACCGGCGTAAATAATGATCAAGGCGACTCTGCTGGTGATATTTCCATCATTGCTGGTAACACTGACGCAGGGAACGGCTCTGGTGGGGCCATTACTATCACAGGTGGATCTACAGCAGAAGATTCTTCTTCGGCCGGTGGTATTTTTATTGATGCAGGATCTGCTAATGGAGGAATTGCAACTGGCGGTCCCGTTACAATCAATGCAGGAGGTGGTTATACGGCTGGTAATATGTCTTTTACGACACAAACACCGGGACCAGGAGGTGGGGGCAATATAGGAATGAATTCTGGCAATGCACTAGAGATGAGTGCTGCGGAATATTTCACTCTACTTACCGAGACAGGAGTAACCATTGATACAGATGCAGGAGTGCTGATCTCATGTGGTGGTGCTGGCGACGAAATCAGACTTCAATGCAACCCCGGCACACCGACAACCAGCGTTATACTAGACGACACATACTTCACAGTAAATGCTGTCTTTAGACCAAGTTCTGATATCGGTGATAACACTAGCAATATTAACATAGTGACACAAACAGGAAGTATGGGTGGTAATGGAACCCACCTATACATAACGCCTAACCTTGGAATCATTCTAGAAATTGGTAATACCATCAAGATGGACCCTGATGGAACCAATAACTGGATCTACGGTAATGATGGCCCTGATCCTGCCGACCCGGGGGAGCCACTCACTTTGCGTGGTGGTCATGGTAATACCAGCGGCAATGGTGCTGCACTCCGTTTGCGCGGCGGCGACGGTGGTAATACCACCGGCGATGGCGGTAATATCGAAATGACTCCGGGAACGACCACGGGAGGAGCTGCGGGCACCTTAGCGATGGGAACTACTACTGCCGATTTGTTGCGCTTTTACGGAACAGCGGCCGGCACTGCACAACAAACTATCACTGGATCGCGAGGAGGAAATGCGGCTTTAGCGGACCTGTTAACCAAGCTAGCCCTCCTAGGAATTATCGTAGACGGAACTAGCGCCTAAGTCTGAAACCAGATGTCCAGGGCAGTTTGAAAGTATTCGTCTAAATTTGGTAAATATACAGTAACGTCTCGTTTATTGCCCAGCCATGCTCGTCTATCATTCGGATCTTCATTTTCCAGTGTGGATGACCCGGCTATCGGGTATCGGAGATTCCACAAAATAGTTCGTGTACGGTCCGCATCTGCACGGATATGGTCGAAATGTTCTTGAACAGCGTTAGGAGATACCTCAGCCATCGTTATCCGTATTTGGCTGATGTATCTGTTTATTAATCCCTCGGGGGTGGTTTTCTCCTTAATGATTTTGAATATAAAGCGCGATAATTGCCGAAGAAAAGCGATTTGCTGGCCAACAGGAAGCAAAGAAAAATTGCTGATTAGAAATTTATTGAGTGCGGCGAAAATATGAGGGTTAAAGTTGACGTTAGCTTCGGTTAACAACGCTGTTGCCACTTCATGCAAAGACTCTAAATAAGTTAAATGACTTCCTAAGAGTTGTTGGAGAGCCACGGTATCTTTGTAACCTAGTTGCAAACTAGCGATATCGCCAGTAGCAATTAGGTATTTAATATATGCTCTGGTCTCCGAATCCATTTTAGGATTTTAGCATAAGGAGACGTTGGTCGACTGTTCTACAATTTTATATAAACAGGCGAACTTGCTACCATCTATCTATGGATCACAACTACTGCCCTTCATGTCAAACGCACACTAATTCTCGCTCTTGTGATGCCCATTTCGGCGGATATCGGGATAATCAGAACCGATCGATTCAATGCCCACCAGAATGTAAAGCCTCACATCGAGGAAACGAACATATCGCGGCTTTGCGTATTCATTATCGACAGTATCAGCCTAGATAGGTAAAACACCGGCGAATGCTTTGGTAAAAAAGACCCGGTTAACCTGGAAATCAGCCGTGATCCAAATACCATCAGAATCTTTGTGAAATTCTGGCCAATACTCTTGTTCATCAGGGGCTGGCTGGTCTGCATCATAAGCCGCCATCTTAATAGCACGAAGTTTTTCAGATGCGGCGTGGCCAGCAACATTTGTGGTAAAAAAGACCCACTCTAGCCCTAAAACAGTTTGACGCCATCCAACACAATAGTCGTACCCTAGTTGCGCAGCCACTTCAAACTTTTGAGAAGTAGATATATTACGTCTTAGAGGTGTCGCACCTAGAATACCAGCACGAGGATAGGCCAACCGTAGCAACGGTAAAACCATTGGGTCTTGCTGTGCAGCTCGCTCTAATTCTCGGAGACTTTGATCATTCACACCAGTATTCTATCTTATTTTTCACAGCAACTAGAATACGCTACAATTGATTTATGGACGCCAAAATACGTCAACTTCTCCGCGACTTCAAGACGGCACAAGATCCAGTAATTGCGATGCAAATTGCATCGGCGTTGTGCCGAACCGAAGACACTACCACGGAGCTACTAGCCATCGGCGCGTGTGAGGATCAAGGTTCTGGAATGATCCTTATTTCCGCTTCGGTTGATATCTCTTCAGATCAAGCAATCGCTAATAACCACTTTCATGCTCAGATGGCTTGTAACCAACTTTACGAGCATGGAGGACTTACTCCCGATCAAATCCTGGTTGTGGGTTATGGAGCTACTGCGCCAGAAGTGATGTTTCACTGGGAGTATGGCCGGCATTACCACAGGCCCGGCATCGAAGCAGTGCAATTTGTGTTGCACTCTTTGAAAGTTACTACTCAAGCCAACCTGGTTGAAGGTCCGCACGGTCCTGAATATGTGATTGATACGAATCTTCGTGCTGGAACTAAAAAAACTAACACGGTAGTTCCTATTTTCGAGAAAGTATTTTCCGGATCGACCATTGTCACAGACAATCATCGAATCATTATTTATACTGGAATCACCCCACTCGAAAACGAAGATGAAGACGAAGACGACTAAGATCCATCACTAGATGTACCTTCGGACTTCGGTTTGTTAAACTAAGAAGGTGGACCACTACTGTCAATGTCGAACGAATCCGCTTATTAACACGCCTAAACTGAAGACTCCTAGAAAATTTCTCCATCAACTGGCTAAAAGCCCGAAGACTCTGGGTCGAGAAATTCAGTCTTACAAAACCACAGCACTACATCATTTCGTCAATCGGGCACTTTATGGGTGGCTGCATAGTTATGGCATTCCCTTTACCGGGTGCACCTTTATGCCCGCAGCTAATTATTATGCGGATGCGCAGAAACAATTTCGAAATACCAAATTTCTAAATCGAATGATGCTTCCTTGCGACGGGTTTCTCTTAGTAGCTCGGAAACCCTACAGCCCATTATTGGGTATCATGTCAGAG
>CAZKEO010000290.1:0-3532 GCA_964551785.1 uncultured Eubacteriales bacterium
CCACATGGTGACTGGTATGCCACCTAATTCAAGCCCAAATGCGATTTCTTAGGCAAACGTATCGGTGGTCATAATCGCCTCAGCTGCTGCAGCGCTTCCGGCCACATTGAGCTCTTTGGCCGCCTGTCGAATCCCAGTCAGAACCACTTCCATCGGCATTGGTACACCGATTACGCCAGTAGAGGAAACCACCACCTGGGTTGGGTTCAAACCTAGCCCAGTAGCTGCAGCTTCGGCCATTGCTCTGGCATCTTTCAAACCCTGGTCCCCGGTACAGGCATTAGCATTACCACTATTAACAATCACAGCTTGAATATTTTCACTCTTCAAATGTTCTTTACTCACTAAGATCGGAGCAGCTTGTACTTTATTAGTAGTAAAAACTCCAGCAGCTACAGCTGGCACTTCGGAATAAATCAGAGCAATATCTTTTTTAGTTAAATTGGTTTTCTTAACACCTGCATAAAGACCACTCGCTAAAAATCCTGGTACAGCCGTTACTCCGCCAGGAATAATTTCCAAGCTCAACTTCCTTCACTCCTTCAAAAATGTTGCTAACCTATCATTAATAGTCTTCTATCTTAAGGATAAACTCCTGCAAAATCCAACCCAGTAGTTTCTGGCAAACCAAACATCAGGTTCATATTCTGGACGGCCTGGCCAGCTGCTCCCTTCACTAGATTATCGATGGCCGAAACCACAATTACCCGCTTAACCCTAGGATCAACTACCACCCCCAGAAAGCAGTAATTTGAGCCATAACACCACTTGGTCTGAGGGAGTTCCCCTATTGGTAGTACCTGTACGAAGGGCTCCTTTGCATAATATGCACTGAATAAGTCGTGTACTTCCTGCTGAGAAAGCTCTCTTGTTAAGTTGCCATAGATGGTACTTAAGATACCCCGAGTCATAGGTGTCAAGTGAGGAGTAAATGAAACTACAACCTGCTCCCCAGCTAGTTTTGACAGTTCCTGTTCAATCTCCGGAGTATGCCGATGGGCACCGATATTATAGGCTTTGATACTATCATTACACTCAGCATAAAGTGACCCGAGACTAAGTCCCCGACCTGCTCCAGACACACCTGATTTAGCATCAATAATAATACTATTGGTAGCCACCAAGCTATTTTTCAAGAGCGGGGCCAAACCCAACACGGTACTAGTCGGATAACAGCCTGGATTCCCTACCACTCGCGCTTGTGCTATCTGTGATCGATTTATTTCCGGAATCCCATAAACTGCTTCAGCTAACAGCTCCGGGGCATGATGTTCAACTTTATACCACTTTTCATATTCATTTACATCATCCAGTCGAAAATCCGCTCCTAGATCCACTACCTTAGCCCCATTGGCAATCGCCTCCTGGACAATTGGTACGGAAAGTCCGTGGGGCAACGCTGTAAAGATCACATCTGATTCCCGAGCTACTTTGGGTACATCCTGGGCACTGCATACTTTAGTAGTAGCCACCTTCAAATGGGGAAATACCTGCCCCATCTCTTGTCCTACATAGCTCTGGGTAGTTAAGGCCACGAGCTCCACCTGAGGATGGCGAGAAAGAATTCGCACCAGTTCAGCCCCAGTATAGCCCGTAGCTCCGATAATACTCGCTTTAATCATGGCGTTTCTTGTAACCTCCTAGCCGTTTTTATAATTATACAGCCTCTATGCATAATCATGCAACCCCAATTTAGGGATATGGATAAATTTTGCTAGTTTTTCTTATTAGGCCGGTTGGTTACCTGCCGTTTTGTTTAAGCTGTCTTTTTAGGTTGCCGGGCTGGTACCAGTTCCGGACCGAAGTCTTCCACTTTGTTCAAAAGTAGCTCTAAAGCTTAATGGTCTAATAAAAGAACCCTAACCTTTGCGAGTGGACGTCCTTGTCCACCGCAAAGGCGAGCGGCGTCCTGCCACTCGGGGTACTTTGTATTGCCCATTAAGCTCAAGAGCTACTATTTCTCTCCGTGAGAAGCTTCTAAACCGGAACAGGCACCAGCCCTCGGCCTAGCTTTGGGGCAACGGCAGGTGACCAACCTGGGTCTGACCTCCAGGGGAAAAACCGAGCAAAATTTATCAGGGGGTGTGACCCCGTGAGCTGGGGCTGTTTTATGCTGATCCTAGGCAAATCATGGTTATGTTGGCCGGTGTAGTGCCCAGAGCTGGCATCTGCCTTATCCATAGGGCACGACCCAGGACATACCTGAGGAGCATGGCAACAAATGAGTACTTATATATTTGGTGCACGGCCTACCGTCTTAAATCACAAAACCCTGCCCCGGGTAATCCGGAAGCAGGGTTTTTCAGGGCTATGTAAATGAATTAGGCTGATAATTGTTCGACTCCAAACACTTTGATACGTAATTCTGCGATCTCGGCTTGGTACTGACGAGTTTCTATCGATTCCTGAGATTCAACAAAAGCAAAAAATAGTTCAAAACTAATTCCCTCTTGAGTTAACTCTGCCGAAAGCTTTCTCATGTATTGAATTTCCTTACAACTTACCGAAAACGGGCTAACTTTGCACTCATAGAACAGTCCGTGATATCCATTCCAAATCCCAAAATCAACTGTGGATCGATGATCACATTTTGGAAGGTCTATTTTGGGGCAAGTATATATTATAGGTCTCCCGTCTATATGTACGATGGCTCCCCAACCACAATTATTCTTAGTTAATAAAGATGACCCTCCGTACTTTGCAATAACCAAGGCCTCTAATATACCGCCCCTCAGATGGTTAATGTCATCATTGTTTTGACAAGCAGCAAAAGCTCTTCTAACTATATCAACAAGTTTGTGACTTCCTGGAAGTCGTCCAAAACTTTCACCCCAACGATCAATATTTTGTACGATGTTTCCAACATCCCATCTTCTTGACCTTCCCAATAATAGACAAAAAGGTCGAAAGTAATTCCTCGATGTCTTAAAGTGTTCAGCGAATTCCATTATATATGGTTTAATATTCTCAAAAGAATAATCAGAACGGCGAAAAGTAATAAACTTTTTTGGGGGCATCCCAATCACTCCTGTTCACAATGTTCTTCCGGGTTTGACCTTGTGCTAGCGACCATTGATTTAAGAACATCCATAGTAGGAATATGGAAGGAAGGGAGTCCCATTCTGGTCACTGTATTGGCGATACATTCCCTAGCATATGGTAATAACAAAGGTACTACATGTTGATATGCGTAGTCATTCAGTACTTTTTCCGATATATCTTCAGAAGGCTCACAAATACCTTTATGTATTGTAACGATTCTAAAAGGCCCATCTCCTTCGAACTCAAGAATTACCCGTAGAAAAATCGCGACTCCACCAGGGTACGGTTCAATTCGTCTTTCTAGCGCGATTTCTAGTTGCCCGTTATCACCTTGAAACTTTTTTGCTTCCAATGTATCAAGCTCAACTTCAACTAGTTGTATAGAGTTTGCCAATAATCTGTACTGCTCAAATTCCATTAATAAAACCTCCTTATAATAAAAAAAGCGCTTCGCGCGCCTGGTGGTCTAAGATACTGTGTAGTTTGAATT
>CAZKEO010000291.1:0-3504 GCA_964551785.1 uncultured Eubacteriales bacterium
CCCCATAGTGGACTTTCACCACCTAGTTAATCGCCATGCGTGGCGCACTAAAAAAGGAGCCTGCTCGCAGGAGCAGACTCCTTTGGTATAGCCTAAGCGCTTTGATCTCGATTACATCATGCCGCCCATGCCGCCAGGCATTCCACCTGGCATTCCGCCCATCTTGTCATCAGAAGGCTCTTCACTAACCAAGGCCTCAGTAGTCAGTACCATGGCAGCTATGGAAGCAGCATTCTGCAGAGCAGAACGGGTTACCTTTGCAGGGTCAACAATACCAGCTGCAATCATGTCTACATATTCGTCAGTTGCTGCGTTAAAGCCTATCCCAGCTTCGCTGGACTTAACTTTCTCAACAATTACTGAACCTTCATGACCAGCGTTATTGGCAATTTGACGAAGAGGCTCTTCTAAAGCCTTTCTGATAATTGCTATACCAGTGTTCTCGTCACCTGTAGCCTCTATAAAGGCTAACGCAGGAATTACGTCTACTAGAGCAGTACCACCGCCAGCGACAATACCTTCTTCAACAGCAGCACGAGTAGCATTAAGGGCGTCCTCGATGCGCAGTTTCTTTTCCTTCATTTCAGTTTCAGTTGCTGCACCAACTTGGATAACTGCAACACCGCCAGCTAACTTAGCTAAACGCTCTTGTAGTTTTTCCTTGTCAAATTCAGAAGTAGTATCTTCATACTGCTTGCGAATCTGGGTAATCCGCTTTTCGATATCCTCAGAAGCACCGGCACCATCCACGATTACAGTTTCTTCTTTGTTAATCTTAATTTGACGTGCTTTACCAAGCATATCAATAGTTGTGTTCTCTAATTTCCGGCCTACTTCTTCAGAGATTACTTGGCCGCCAGTCAGAATCGCAATATCTTCTAACATAGCTTTTCTGCGGTCACCAAAGCCAGGAGCCTTAACACCAACACAGGTGAAAGTTCCACGTAGTTTGTTCACAACCAACGTAGCTAAAGCTTCGCCTTCTACATCTTCAGCAATCAGCACTAACGGCTTACCAGCCTGCACAACTTTCTCTAAGACAGGCAGAATTTCCTGAATGGAACTGATTTTCTTATCAGTGATTAAGATGTAAGGCTCATTTAAAACAGCTTCCATCTTATCTGTATCAGTAATCATATAAGCGGAGACATAACCCCGGTCAAAATTCATACCTTCTACAACTTCTAAGTTAGTACCAATACCCTGGGATTCTTCAACAGTGATAACACCGTCTTTGCCAACCTTTTCCATTGCTTCAGCAATTAGGTTACCAATTTCGGTATCAGCAGCTGAGATAGAGGCAACTTGGGCAATAGCTTCTTTGTTCTCTATAGGCTTAGACTGTTTTTTAATTTCCTCAACACAAACAGCTACAGCCTTCTCAATACCCTTTTTGATAATCATTGGATTAGCACCAGCAGCTACGTTTTTCATACCTTCACGAATGATGGCTTGAGCAAGGACAGTCGCAGTAGTAGTACCATCACCCGCTACATCATTAGTCTTAGTAGCAACTTCTTTTACTAGCTGTGCTCCCATGTTCTCAAAGGGGTCTTTAAGTTCAATTTCACGAGCAATGGTAACACCATCATTGGTAATCATCGGGGACCCAAACTTTTTATCCAATACTACGTTACGTCCCTTAGGTCCAAGAGTAACCCTCACTGTTTCAGCAAGGCTATTCACGCCTCTTTCCAATGCCCGGCGAGCATCCTCACCAAAAATAATTTGCTTAGCCAATTATTCCAACCTCCTCAACCTATTTTAAAAATAAAAATATTAACCAACGATTGCTAAAATATCCCGCTCACCTAGGATTAAATAGTCCTGGCCTTCATACTTAATCTCTGTTCCGGCATACTTAGAAAACACGATGCGGTCTCCTGCCTTTACTTCAAGTGCTACTCGCTGACCATTGTCCAATACTTTGCCAGCACCTACAGCAAAAACTTCACCCTCTTGGGGCTTCTCCTTAACCGTATCCGGCAGTACAATGCCGCTGGCAGTCTTTTCTTCTGCAGCCATAGCTTTTACAATTACTCTGTCACCTAGTGGCTTAAGCATTTAAAAACCCTCCTTTTATGTAGTGATTTTATTTTCTTGTTAGCACTCATTTTGATTGAGTGCTAATACAATTATAATAATATAAAAAGGGAAAAGCAAGTGCAACTCCCTTTTTAGTGATTATTTTTCTATTTCAGAGATATTTTTCCCTTTTTCCTTTGATTTATGCTGTTTTTTTGTAATTTTTAACTATTTTGGGCACATTCAGAAGCTTCGCCTCGCAAAGTTTCCAGTGCATGCTGCAAAACTGGTAGAATTATCTCTAGGCATTCCTGCACAGCTTTCGGACTTCCTGGCAGGTTAATAATTAAGGTGCGGTGTCGAATTCCAGCAGTAGCTCTAGATAGCATAGCGCGGTTGGTTTTATGCAAGGTTCCCATCCGCATGGCTTCAGGAATACCTGGAACTAGCTTATCTACCACCTCGAGGGTCGCATCAGGTGTGGTATCACGAGGTGCCAGGCCGGTTCCCCCTGTTGTTAAAACTAAATCTAACTTATCCTGGTCAGCAAAGTGAATGAGATTTTCCTTAATCTTGTCAGCTTCATCGGGCACAATCTCGTAGCGAACCACTTCTCCTCCTAAATCAGCAAGCATTTCTCTAATTACCTGGCCACTGAGATCTTGGCGCTCTCCCCGTGAACCCTTATCACTAGCAGTGATGATACCTACTGTAAAACTACCCATGCTCGCTCACCTCTCCCATTAAATTTTAGGAATTTAGCACTTCCACCACATCACCATTGGCAATCGCACCACCCTGGAGCACTTTAATAAAAATACCTTCTTTTGGCATTACACAGTCTCCTGCTTGATAATAAATGGCACAACGCGTATGACATTCTTTGCCGATTTGCGTTACTTCCCCTAAGGCCTCCGCCCCGATTTTCATTTTAGTCCCGATTGGTAGGCTAACTAAGTGCACACCCTCAGTAGTGATATTCTCAGCGAAGTCCCCAGGGTTAACATCCAGTCCTAATTTGCGCATCTTTTCGATGCTCTCTAAGGCCAGTAAACTGACCTGACGGTGCCAAGGCCCTCCATGAGCATCATTTTCCAACCCAAAATCGACAACCAATTGACCTTCACCTATATTCGTTTTCCGCATGCCTTTCTTGGCACTAGTACAGACAGCTACTATTTTACCCACTTGTGCAACTTGCTTATCCATTAGGTGTCCACCCTCTTAATCTTATTTTGCCATATCCTGTATCCCTTTGGCAACTATTAATATGCCAGTAGCTTGATTGCTTTCAGCTCGCAGTTTTCAATATTAATTAGTCATTTGTTCTCAGTTTTGCTAAGGTTCTTAGTTATCCTCCCAAGGTAGTTCTCCGGGGCGGCAGTACCGACCACTTTTACCGCCCGTTTTTTGCACCAGCCGGATGTTTTGGACCACCATGTCCTTATCTACTGCTTTACACATATCATAGATGGTTAG
>CAZKEO010000292.1:0-3498 GCA_964551785.1 uncultured Eubacteriales bacterium
GCGAGAGTTGTGGTCTAATTAGGAACTTATTCGGCTTTTCGCCCATATAATATATCCAAGAGAAATGTTTAGGGGTGATTAGCGTGACAGACCAACACTTCAATACGGCCATGGATGATAAACTGAAGGTCAGGATCCGCCAGACCGAGGATGGTCGTAAAAAGAAAATCAAGCTAGAAAATGACTTTATGGATATTACCATCCGAGTAAAAGACTGCAAAGTAGATTGTGAAGAATTTAGAAACTTCCGGAGGGAAAGACGATAATGCGTAAGTGCCTGCCTTTTTGGGTAAACTAACTCAAAAAGGAGGTTGAACTGCAAAATGAGACTGAGTGAAATTATGACTACTAATGTAGAAAAGTTAAGCCCCGATGCTACTGTTGTGGAAGCTGCCCAAAAGATGAAAAGTCGCGATATAGGCTTTTTGCCAGTCTGTGAAGGTGATAAGCTAGTTGGCCTGTTGACAGACCGGGACATCGTGTTAAGAGTAGTGGCTGAAGGTAAGGATCTCAAAGCTTGTAAGTGTAGCGATATTATGACTAGAGAATTAATGTTTGGCTCTCCTGACTTAGATGTCCATGATGCCGCCCATATCATGGCTGATGAGCAAATCCGCCGCCTCCCAGTTGTTGATAATGGCAAACTAGTCGGAATCGTGGCAATTGGTGACTTAGCGGTTGAGACCATCTTTATTAATGAAGCAGGAGATGCGCTCAGTGACATTTCTAAACCAACACACCATTAAATAAGGCAATTCAATGGACGACACCAACCTTTGAGGTTAGTGTCGTCCGTTTTGTGTTAGCCCAATCAAGAGTTATTCGTGTTGGGATGACATGGTATAGCCTTCAAACATGTGCTGATGGTTTCTATCAACAGTGGTGTAGAAAGTGATCGGGTGAACATGGTACCCACCAGGTAGATTGACATTGTAGCCTGAACGTACTGAATACTCATGATAATGACCATTGACAAATTCGGTACGCCCTTGCACGACATGATAGTGTGCCTCTGACGAGACATGGATGGCTGGGCCACTCACGCCAGCAAAAGTGTGAGTATGGGCAAGGCTGCAAGAGGTTGCTCCTTCATACGGATGAACATGGATATTTGGCATAAAAATCCCTCCAATGTACTGTATATTATGCAAGCTTGGAGGATTCGGTGATGTCGCGGAATAACCGCATAAATCATAGCGTAACTCCATTAGAATTGCTTCAGAAGTTGACACCAGAAGCAATAGAACCCATAATTATACTGAATAATAAATAGCTATTAATTGATAATCTGCAAACTCATTCGGAGGAGATATCATATGGAAAGCAAATATAAAATCCTGATTGTAGAGGATGAAGAAAATATCTGTCAGTTGATACAAGCGTACCTTAACGATGAGTTCGAGACCACCTTTGCCTATGACGGTGGTTTGGCACTAACGAAATTCGAGGTTGGTGATATCGATTTAGTAATTCTGGACATTATGCTACCAGTCTTAAGCGGCTGGGAAGTTTGCCGAAGAATTAGAGCAAAGAGTGATATTCCTATCATTATGCTCACTGCTAAGGATGAAGCTCTTGATAAGATAGTTGGCTTAGAAATTGGGGCCGACGATTATGTTACCAAGCCCTTTGACCCTAGGGAACTGCTAGCCAGGGTAAAAGCTGTGTTAAGGCGCTACAAAGGTAATCGAGAGGATTTTCCCGATAAAGTAGAGTATCCAGGTCTGCTTATCAATAATGCCACACGGAAGGTATATGTCAACGCTCAGGAGCTTGATCTAACTCTGAAGGAGTTTGAGTTACTTTGGTTGTTTGCTACTAATCCTGGGATAGCCTTTAGTAGGGAGCACTTAATACAAAAGGTCTGGGGCTATGACTACCTGGGTGCTTCCAGAGCCATTGATAGCACTGTAAAAAGGCTGAGACGAAAACTTGAAGCGGTGGCTGGAGGAGCAGTGTTTATCCAGACAATCTGGGGTTTAGGCTATAAATTCGAGGTGCCAAAATGAGGAAGAGCATCTATCTTAAGATCTTAGCTACTTACGTGCTAGTGATCCTGATCACGTTAGCTGCGGTGGGTGGACTGCAAGTCTTTATTGTACAAGCCTACCTGATGGATAGTAAGGAAAAGGAACTGCTGGTGCGGAGTAAAGACCTGGCCGACGTGATTAAGCCGATGTTAAGTCGTGGCAGGGATCCTAGAGAAATTATATTTATGCTTAATCGGGCAGATCGTACTCTAGGTACGGAGTTCTGGGTAGTTGATCAGCATGGGATAGTACTGGTTGCCGCTGCTGATCATCTATACTGTGAAGGCAATGCCTTAGAATCAGCAGACCTGGCCACTTTGCGTGCTGGCAAGGTTAGTGTCCGTCGAGGGCAGTCACAGTTCTTTAACGAAGCAGTAATTCGGGCAGCTACTCCTTTGATGGAAGAGGGTGAATTTATAGGAGCGGTAATCCTCTATTCCCCTGTAGCGGGTATCAATGATACAATTACCAAAATGAAGGAGCTTCATTTTGGTACTGCGGTAGTAGGGTTAGTCTTATCAATCATTATTGGGTTTATGATCTCCCGCCAGATTACCCGGCCAATAGTTGAGATTAGCTCAGCTACTCAGAGTATCGCCAACGGTAATTTTAAGGACCGTGTGCGAGTATCCTCTCAGGATGAGTTGGGCCGCTTAGCGGAGTCCTTTAACAATATGGCCCAGAAGCTGGATGAATACGATAACCTACGCCAGGAATTCATTGCTAACGTATCCCATGAATTACGCAGTCCACTGACTTCCATCAAGGGCTTTATAGACGCGCTAGTTGAGGGGAAACCTAAGGATGAAGCTGAAAAAAATCAGTATCTTTCAATAATCCAAACCGAGACCAACCGGCTGGGTCGGCTGGTAAATGAACTTTTAGAGATTTCTCGTTTTGACAATGATTCCATTAGCCTTAATTTAGAACCCTTTCCGATTGAAACCGTCATAAAAAGGGCAATCGCCACCTTGCGGCCCCAGGCAGCGGCCAAACAGTTAACTGTGAAGGTTGCTGTGCCAGCAGGCTTACCAGCCTGTTTCGGTGATGAGGACAGAATTGAGCAAGTGGTTCATAATTTGCTGGAAAATGCCATCAGATATACCCCTACAGGAGAAAAAGTTTTGATTACAGCACGGCTCCTGGAGGATAAAATCCTGGTGGAAATTGCAGATAAGGGTCAGGGCATCCCGCCTGAGCATCTCACCAACATTTGGGAAAGATTCTACCGGGTTGATGCAGACCGTAGTAGAGCTAGAGGGGGCACCGGTCTAGGTTTGGCTATTGTTAAAGAAATTGTAGAAAAGCATGGCGGAGAGGTCGGGGTGGACAGTGAAGAGGGTATTGGTTCGACCTTTAGCTTTTCGATTCCCATCGACAACGGTCGTATTGAGGTCAGGGGATAATATTAGGACTGTAAATCCTGCTCCGGCCAAACTCTCATCCTGCATTCCCTGTGGTACAGTGG
>CAZKEO010000293.1:0-3497 GCA_964551785.1 uncultured Eubacteriales bacterium
CTTCTACTGTTTCGTCTACCTGCTTGAGGTTACCGACTGGATCATAGGTATAGCCGTACTTGGCCAGTTGCTTCTGGGTACTGTTAATACTGGTAATGCCAGTCAGCAGGTTAGCTTGGTTGTAATCATAGCTGGTTACCACTCCGTTGGGCAGGCTGGTCTTGGTGCGTCGGCCAATTTCGTCATAGTCATAGGTGGTTACCTGATTCCGGCGGTCGGTTAATAAAAGAAGAGACTTAAGAGAGTATAGTTTACTCCCTTAAGGTATAGGAAGGATTTCAGTCTAAAGTTCTGTCCAAATTATTTTGCCATTTTCTAACCAAATCTTAGAAGGAGGTTTTAACTCAGAAACCTCTATCAGGCTTCCTATATCAAATTTCATTTTGTCTTCTCTCGCTATTTGTAAAACACTTAGAATCTTAATTGCACAAGCATAATATTCCTGATAGCCCTTTTCTTCTAAATCTAGTCCATTATCAGTTTCATATATTGTATCAATTTCACCTCTTATCCTAGTACCGTTTCTATATTCTATAACAATCTTTGTACCATTGGGGTACTCGCTAATAGATTTAATTAATTCCATACTAACTCCTTTCTAGGGTCTAGCAGGGACAATATGTGCCCCATTCTTAGAATAATGAATAATTCCCTTTGTGGTTTGAAAGGCTTTTCCAGTAGCAGGATCAACATATTTACCAATTACTTGGCCGAAGTCAACACGTTCCTTATTCTGACCAATCCACTGCCCTTTACCTGCATATTGATCTAATAGCTTCTGAGCATTTCCTGTAAGAATACTCTTTCCAGCTTGATAATTAGGATGTCCTGGAATGTGTTTACCTTGTTTTCCCACGTTAATAACCCCTTCAAAACCATTAATAAGTTTTCTCGTCACTGAGTATTTAAGTCCCTGGAACACTTCATCTCCCGTTTTAATTACCAACCTCCCGAACTTTGTTCCACCTCTTTTTATAACTATCCCCATCATACCTCCAAATGCTACAGGAGGATATCCACTTTGCTCTAATTGCAACATGGAGGCATCAAAAGCACTGTTAGGATCACCAACTACTATTTCCCCTAAATTATTAAAAAGAGCCTGTTGATTTCTATACGCTTCTTCTGGAGTCAATGTGCCTGGAGTTAAACAATTATTAGAATTAGGATAAGTTATTCTCTTAGGGATTATGAGTGCATGCCCTGTCGGATCTACCCCATTCACAGGGTTATTCTGCACATAAGCATACAGATTCCTACTCAGCGGATTCTGCAATTCCCCTTCATAGCTATCCCTGGTCAAAAACCTTCCCGTCTCCGGCTCATAGTACCTTGCTCGCAGGTACAGCAGGTTACTCTCTTCATCCCACATTTCCCCGGTATAGCCAAAGGTGTTGTGGTTGACATTCCGGCCATCCTCTGACAGTTTACTGCCATTTTCAGGTTTGCCGTAGGCATCATAGCGGTAATTGTCACGGATGTTGCCATCAGGCTTAACCATATAGGTGACACTGTCCTGGTTGTTGTACAGGTAATACAGGGGATCCTGAGCCTCTGGACGAGTTTCGTCCAAAGCCTCTACTTCAATCCGTTCCAAGCCATAGGTATAGGCTGCATCATACTTACCGTCCTCGCCATAGGTCATCAGCACCTGAGTCAGTGGGTCAGATACATCGTTCAGGTAATTAGTGATTTCCACCTTCTCAGCAGGGAGTTTGCCGTTTTTGTACCAGCCCAGGTGTTTTCCACGATTATTGAGCTTACCTTTTTGGCGGTAACCTTTCTTGGCCTTATCCTGCTCTTTTCTCTTTTCCCGTTCAATTTGCTTCAGTTCTTTTTCCTTTGCTTTTTCGATAGCATTGGCTTTGTTATCTTTATCTCTGCCGTTGCCTTTACCATTACCGCCGGAGTTGCCTCCTCCGTTACCTCCAGAGTTACTACCGGAGTTTCCGCCGCTACCGCCGCCACTACCGCCTCCGTTACCTCCTCCTCCACCACCGCCGCCTTTGGCTAGGATGGTGAAGATTAAGTCAGCCTGCTGCTGTTTCACTTTTGCTTTTCCTGGTGGTGTGAAGCCTGGGTCATTCCCTTTACCGTTATCGTGCCAGGGCTGGGTCATGGCTGACAGCTTGGCAATGCGGTTGCCGTCGCCATCGTATTCGAAGCCGACCCATTTATCCTGGTGGAGCTGCACTTTGGTCAGGCGGTTTTCGTAGTCATAGGAATAGCTGGTAATCCGGTTGCCTGACTCGATTTTGGTGGTCCGGTTCCCGTTGGCATCATACTTAAATTCTGTATAGGAACCATCGTTGACATTGAGCCTGGTTAATTCATTAATCTCGTTATACTGATATTTCGTGCTGGTGATACAATCTCCTGCTCCATGTAATCAATTACATTTTATACGTCTTATGTCTACTAACATAACAAGAAATAAGGCCACATCAGCCGAAACTGTGTGACCTCAGTCTTTCATCTTCTTACTTTCTTTTTTCTATCTCTTCAGAGATTAAATTCTTTGCCTTGTTTACAATACCTTCCAGCAAGCTCGCATCAAAAATTCCAAGAGAACCACTAATCTCCTTGAAGCCTTTTAATTGAGCATATGCAATTAATAGCTCATCTTTTGAAATTGTTGATATTGGAATATTATCATTAATCAATTGGTGCAATATTTGAAAGCATACAATTTCTTTTCCTTCAACGCTCATAGCTTCTGTACCGTCTCTAAAAACCTCAAGTTCTTCAAGTTCTTCATTGGTAAAGATTTCAATTAATTTACCCATCTAATAACCCTCATTTCAATTTTGTTAAATCAATAGTATAATCAACAATCTTGCCTGGATTTGCTGATGTTGAGCCTAGAACACGAACACCTTGTATTTTGAGTGTTGTAAAGCCTTGTTCCTTTGCCATTTGAGATACTTGCTTCTGCCATTGGAAAATGTCCCCAGCACCAACAGCATTAGGAATATTCGCAATCAGCTTGCTTGCTGTGGCAATGCTGACGCCCGGTATTGTTGTGAGTTTATAGTCAAAATACCTCAGCATCCTTTCGATTTCACAATCGACCAGGGCTATTTCTTCCTTTTGCTGCTCAAGACAACGCGCAAGACTTTTGGTGATAAAATCCCTTGATTCCTGATATTCCCGTATCGTATTACCATCATTATGGACACATTCAAATATCAATTCAATCTTACTTTTCGTTGTATTGGAGGCAATCGCTTTAAATTCTTCAAACAGTTCATCAACGGGTTTATTCTGCAGATAGATGGGTGACGGATAGTGTTTCCAAAAATATAGCGCCGTCTTCCGGTCAATATCACAAAAAAATCTATGGTAGCTTGGGTAAGCCGTCGACACCTGCTCATGCAGGGCGTTTTTCAGCCGGATACCGTCCTTGACAAGAGTATCCCGGCGGTTGACAAGCTGGGACAGTGTCCAGTGGTTGTCTTCCGGCTTTGCATCGGGCAGGGTGTGAAGCTGGTTGATCA
>CAZKEO010000294.1:0-3486 GCA_964551785.1 uncultured Eubacteriales bacterium
GATACGATCTAGCTGCTGGTTTAACACACCTTTGGGTTGCTTAGTTTCGCTCGTAGTCAGCATTTTTTCCTGGGATTCATTTAAGAGGCCCGGGGAAGGTGGACTCTTATCTTCAGACTTAATCTGCAGTAAACTATTCAAGGTAGAGTCAAGAAACTTTCTCAGCGCGATTCGGTCAGGGGTAATTTCCTCAACTTTTGCTGTTATTTGATCCAGTATTTTCCCCAAAGTCCTGCTCAGACTCTCATCTTGCTGTTTTAATAAGCCTTTACCTTGCCAGATTTCACGAGTACTTTGTAACTGTTCCTGTAATTCAGTTACCGTTGCTGGAGAAGGGGCTGTGCTTTCAATATCTGGTTTGATCTGCAGTAAACTTTTCAAGCTAGAGTCGAGGAATTTTCTCAGAGGAATTTGATCATGGGCAATTTCTTCAAGTTTTGTTGTAATTTGCTTTAGAACTTGACTCAATGGTTCGGCAAGCTCTTCTACTGGCGTGTTGATTAAGCCTTTGACCTGAACGACAGTTTCACTTGTAGCAAGCCCATATTCTGGCAATTGCTTTAATGCTAGCGGAGAGTTTGTTAGATTTCCCACAACTGGTTTTGCCTGTTGCAAACTTTTTGAAGTAACTTCCAACGAGTTTTTTAATGCTGTATTTGCTGGTAAAGTCCCGTCATCTTGTGCTGTTATTTGCTCCAAAGCTTGCCCTAAGGGCTTGCCAAGTCCCTCTGCTTGTAAATATAAGCGCACCAGCTTAAGGTTCTCTGGATTAATAGGCAAGCCTCTGACTCCTAAAAACACCGCAGCTTGGATGGTCTCGGGATCAAGTTGTCCTACCTGTTGCAAAGAACGGTTAATCTCCTTAACCAAGGGTGCGTTAATTTGCACCTTCTCAACCATTAGGTACTCGAGAATCTGGAGAATTTCTTTATTTAATGGGAGACCAGCTTTAGTTAGGAAGCTTTCCAAGTTGGCAAAAGGTTCTGATGCAACGATTGATTTCTGTTCGACCGCCAATTGTTGAGGTGATATTTTCACTACAGAATGCGGTAAGTCTTGCAAGACATCTGCAATGATACTGGCCGTCGTAAGCGCAGATGTGTCAACATTCGTGGCTGTAGTGCTGGCGGTGGTACTTACCGTGTTTGTGGTTGTGGTTGTAGACGTAGATGTAGTGCTAGCTGTGGCACCAGTTGTTGTGGCAGTTTTCGTTCCTTTAGCGTCTGTCGTAGTGGAAACTTTAGTGCCATCTGTAGTACCATCCGTAGTACCATTGGCTACACTTTCAGTTGCAGCAGGAGTTGTACTAGCATTACTGCCAGCATTGTTACTCGTAGTATTTTGCTTGTCAGGAAGCACAACACTTAATCTTATTTCCGGGAGCTCCAACATATAACCACCTCAGTATCTTGGTTTACAGATGGCAGAAACTTTTCCGATGAATTGGACTTAACCCTTGAGCCTGGATGGCTTCCAGATGCTCTTTTGTTCCATAACCCTTATGACGGATAAAACCATAAGCAGGATATTTTTCGTGAAGCTCATCCATCAGGCGATCCCTTGTCACTTTCGCCATCACTGAAGCAGCTGCTATTGACAAGCTCAAGCCATCACCGCCAATAATTGCTTTTTGTGGCATCCCCACTTTAGGTATTGTCAGAGCATCTACCAAAAGCCGTTCTGGCTGCTGCTTTAAACCGGCCAGGGCTCTTTGCATGGCTAAAAAGGTCGCCTGTAGAATATTCACTTGATCTATTTCCTCAGGGGTAGCCAGCCCAATACTCCAGGCAATAGCCGTTTCCTCAATCTCCTGGTAGAGCGCCTCGCGTTTCTTTTCTGTAAGTTTCTTAGAATCATTTAGTCCATAAATCCTGCTTCCTGGAGGAAGAATAACAGCCCCAGCCATAACTGGACCTGCTAGTGGGCCTCTCCCAACTTCATCTACTCCAGCTACTAAGTTAACACCAGCAGACCACAATTCTCTTTCTAGATTGGTCATCTCTGTGAGCCTTAGTAATTCATTAATATTACGTTCTCTGCGCTTGTGCAGTTGCAAATAGAGTTTTCGTACCCCTGAACGCTGGTCGAGGGACAGTTTATGTAGAAAATCCAAATTCTCCTCGTTATCAATCGCAAGTTCTTGGATTTCCCTTAAACTTAATTCAGTTAAAGGTTTAAGCATAGTTCACTTGTAACCTCCCAAGTTGTTGTTCATCAACATATTTAGTAAGCAAATTATTTCCTCCAACATTATTCGTCAAAGAACTACTGAAAACCTGCTATAACCAGAACAACTTCCAGTAATAAAAAAATTCACTCCGTAATTCAACGGAGTGAATCTTTTTATGTAGATAATTTATCTAAGGTAAACTTACCAATCTTGGCTCCTCTGAACTCATCTAGAATAATCATGGCCGTTTTAGTGCGGTCAACAACTCCTCCGCTGACCAAACAACCCCTCCGCCTACCAATTTCATCTAAGATTTGTTCATTAAGCTCGGGAAATTCCCCTAATTTATATCTAGTTTTAAGTTGGTCGGCAGCATTTTCTCTTAACCAACCCAAGAGCATAATAGCCAATTCCGCTTCATCCAAAATCTGGTCACGAATGGCACCGGTTGCTGCCAATTTGAAACCTACTTCAGGGTCTTCGAATTTAGGCCAGAGTATTCCAGGCGTATCTAATAATTCAAAGTTGCTACCGATTCGGACCCATTGTTTGCCTTTAGTGACTCCCGGCCGGTCAGCGGTTTTGGTACTACCCTTACCCACGAGACGGTTAATGAAGGAGGATTTTCCAGCATTGGGGATACCGACAATCATCGCTCTGATAGGTCTGGGGAGACGTCCCTTTTCCTGCCAGGCTTCCATTTTACTTTTGGTTAAACGTACAGCTACAGCTTCCATTTCGCGAAAACCTTGCCCTGTTAACGAGTTTGCTAGCACAGTATCTACACCTATACTCTTATAGTACTGCTGCCACCGTTTAGTTTCATTCTCGTTAGCCAAATCCACTTTGTTCAGAATCAACATCATGGGTTTAGTACCGATAATTTCTGACAAGTCTGGGTTCCGGCTACTCTCTGGTAACCTTGCATCAGCCAGTTCAATCACTACATCTACTAGTTTAAGGTTTTCTTGAACGAGGCGTTTTGCCTTGACCATATGGCCTGGAAACCATTGAATAATCATTGTTTTCACTTCCCCGAGATGTAATCTGCTAAATCCTTTAGCACAACAATCCGGTCAAGAGGCCAATATACAAAAATGGCTTTACCCTTAATATTCTCCTTGGGCATTTCTCCCCAATAACGACTATCTTCACTGTTATTCCTGTTATCACCCATCATAAAATAGGCATCGGCAGGTACTTTCGCAGGGCCAAAGTCGGGAAAACGGGTACCTGGTGGTAAGTATGGTTCCGCTTCTTTTTTATTATTAATTTAAAGCCCGCTTTTGCCGATCCCTTCCCGAGCCCCCCGCAAA
>CAZKEO010000295.1:0-3485 GCA_964551785.1 uncultured Eubacteriales bacterium
GCACCCGCCTGTCTTTAGCCGTTTTTTTCAATTTCTTGGAGAAGATTGTCTTTTATGATCCATATCTCATTGACTGAAGCTCTGCTTGAATCAAAAACGGACACTTTTTTTAAGTCTGCTTCGATTATTTCCTCGCTGAAAGATACAGAACCGATATAAGGAAATCCGGGGAGATTATCCTGAATAAAACTGATATCATCTTCGGCACGGATCTTACTCCCCACAATAAATACCTTTTCCAAGCCAATGTCACCGGCCAGTTGTTTTATCCGGACTGCAGTCTGAAGGCTCCGGTGGCCTGGCTCAACGACAATTATCAAAGCATCCACAGCTTCGGCCGTACCCCTGCCGAGATGCTCGATTCCCGCCTCCATGTCCATTATTACTACTTCCTCACGCTGGATAAGCAGGTGCTGCATCAACCGCTTGATCAGCGTATGCTCGGGACAAACACAGCCGCTGCCTCCCTGCTCGACTGTGCCCATAATCAGAAGCTTCACTCCCTCATGTTCAACACAAAACTTATCCGGCAGATCATCCACCTTAGGGTTAAGTATGAATAATGATCCATATCCTTTGGAGGCTTGGGTCCGCTCCTCCGCTAACTCCTTCATTTTAGAGAAAGGGGTGATAGCGCTGTACTTTTCCTCCGGTATTCCGATTGCTGAGGCAAGATTGGCATCAGGATCAGCATCAATCGCCAAAACCGTGTAGCCTTCAGCAGCAAAAATACGCGCTAATGTGCCGGATACAGTCGTCTTTCCCACGCCGCCCTTACCTGTTACTGCAATCTTCATGGTTCATTTCCTTCTTCCCAAACCTTTTAATAACACTAAATCCCTAATCCGGCACGCCTCTGGTCTATTGCTTCCAGGAGCTTTTCCGCTGCTTTTAGGGGATCAGTCTCAACTATGAAATATCCGCCTGTTAAATCCTTAATATTGCTGGTCAGAACGGAAGTGACTAAAGGAGAGCCCAGTACCTGCGGAATAACCCCCAGGTGGGTAGGTAAGCCCAGCGCAACAGCCCATGTACCTATAGCCATCGCTTTTTCAGACATGCATTCGGGAGCTGAAGCTACTACCGGCAGCTTATCGAGGTCAACTCCGAGTTTATTGGCAAGTGCTGTTGCGACTGTAATCGCTCTGGTATTATCTACGCATGACCCCATATGCAGGATCAGAGGAAGCGGCCCACCCAGACCTGCTGCCTGCCCTATTACGTTCAAGACAGCTTTTAATGTGTCTCCGGCATAGGTCAGGGTTGCCTCAGGTGTCATAAGACCAGCCTTGGCAAAGGAACCTGAACCGCACCCGGTGGCCAGCAGGAGGACATTGTTTCTGGCCAGTTCTTGGGCAATCGTAATAAAGGCAGAGTCCTGGACAACATTTGGATTGTTACAGCCGGCAAAAACAGCAACCCCTCGGATATTTCCGTTAACGATGTTGTCAATAAGAGGCTTTAACGGATCAGCTGCGTCCAGCATGCTTAAAGCACCAACTATTGCTTCGGCACTGAAGCCTGCAAACGCAGTTACCTTAGTATCCGGTATATTAACTTTGGCAGGGTTCCTTCTCTTGTAGGCCTCGATGGCCAGCTTAACTATTTTTTTGGCGCTCTCAGAAGCTGTTTCAGTCTTAAATTCAACATGTGTAGCACCAGGTATCTTACAGGTCGGCATAGTTGTTATCAGCTCAGTATGGAAGCATTCCTTTACCTTGGCAAGAGATGGCATGATGCACTGCACATCCACTACCATGGCATCTAAAGCACCGGTTACCATCGGCAGCTCCTGTGAAAGGAAATTCGTCGCCAGAGGCACACCCCGCCTCATTAGAACTTCATTTCCTGTGCAGCAAACTCCGACTATGTTGATGCCTTCCTTGGCACCAGCTTTTTTTGCTTCCTCATTCATTTCAGCGGCAGCATCACAGACAAGTTCGCTAAGCAGCGGATTGTGCCCGTGTACTGCAATATTAACAGCCGCCTCCTTGATTACTCCCAGGTTGGCCGTGCTTTTTACCGGTTTCGGTGTACCGAACAAAACATCGGAAAGCTCTGTGGCAAGATACATGCCGGTATAGTCCGCAAGTGCTCCTTTAATCCCTCCCAGCAGCAAATTTACCGGGTCTGCATCGGTTCCTATGTGAGTCCTGGCCATGATTTCAGCTACTGTAGCATCAATATTGGAGGGTATTACTCCAAGCTTCCCAAGCTTATCAACCCGCTCCTTAGGAAGGGTTTTAATCAACCATTGGCACTGTGCAGTTTCGCTTTGGCGGGAAAAGTCCTCCAAGCTGATTTCAGCAACCTCTTTGGCTATCTGCATTTTGTCTTTACCCTCAACATTTATCTCCAGCATTGCCGCAATTTTTCTAAGTTTTACTTCATCCTTGATGGAATAATCCGGTGCATGCCCCTTACTTAATTCCAAAAGTGTCAAAACAATGTGTTTCCCATGGTCTGAATGGGCTGCTGCACCGGCTGCAATCCCTCTGATCAGGTTGCGTGCTACAATGGTATCTGCATCTGCACCGCATACTCCCCGGTCAGGGCCATCCCCAAACGGATCTATCCGGCACGGTCCCTGCCAGCAGATACGGCAGCAAACACCCAAGGTACCGAAGCTGCATTGGGGCTGCTGTTTTTCAAATCTGTCCCAAACAGTTTCAACATTCGCCGTTTTGGCTATAGCCAGCATATAATTTACCGGCTCATCAAATGATAATTTCTTACTCATAGATATACCTCCTTCTAAACTGTTAGTTTTTTTCTCAAGAATCTCCATAAACTGTTAGCTTTTATCTCAGGTATTGCCGCAGCCGTTTCTCTTAGCTCAGAAGTTGTTGCAGCCATTTCTCTAGTCTCAGGAATTGCCGCAGCCATTTCTCTCACCCTTGCTTCCATTTGTTTCTTCCTGAATTTTTCACTGTCCACCAAGGAAATTGCCCGCGTAGGACACGCTTTGATACAAGCACACGCAGCTTCACTTATTTCACCTGTATTTTCAATGCATAGGTCGCATTTTAAAGCTTTTGCTCTTTTAGTCTTGTGATCACCGTTGACTTTAGCCTCACTTTTTATGCTTATTGCGCCAAAGGGACATACAATTAAACATTTCTTACATCCTATACACGCTTCTGTGTTTAGATAAACCATCCCTTCTTTCTGGCTAATCGCTCCCTTAGGACATGCCAGGATGCATGGAGCATCTTCGCAGTGACGGCATTGTATCGGGGTTGTAATACCCGCTGCTTTAACAACTCGATTTCTGGGTTGAATCCAATAATTTTCCAACACTGCCGTAACCAGGTCTGTTTTTGAGTGTTCCAGTCCGCAAGCTATTTCACAGCTTTTACAGGCTAGACACTTATCGGGATCTGCATAAATAAAATAATTCTCCTTTTGCCTGGGCATTGAATTCCCTCCTTTTATCTTCACGCTCTTAGAAACTTTTTGTTGATCTTTCTTTTAGCATCTCCATT